>JAGVHJ010000213.1 GCA_020056645.1 Desulfobacterales bacterium | reverse complement strand
TCGTTCCCTATTTTTTTCGGGAGCTTCTTGGCTTTTTGCTGAACTGGCGAAAACAAAGGCCTAAAGGCCTCAAACCGTTTGCCAGTTTTGGCGCAAAAAGCCTTCTAATCTCTCATCCGGAAAAAAATAAATGTCACTTCACAAAAGGGCCTTTTTGCCACTAAAGCAACGCCATACTGAATAGTTACTCCTGTTTTTAAAAATCATATTGGAAAAACATTCCTGCAAAGGTGTCGTAACCCAGCTTGTTTTTATCGGCTCCAAACCGGTTTTTATCCGCATCCTCTCCCCAGTTGTAATAGGCGATTCCAGGGATCACCCTGAAACTCTGGAAGATGGGATATTCGAAATTGGCGAAGAGGCCCCAGGTATGCAAATGTTTTTCATATCCTGCGGCATCGATGCCGGTTTCGGAATCCTGATAGCCAGCACCGGTCCGGAGGGTCTTATTGCCGAAAAAGAGGGCCAACTGGAGCCATCCGCCCATGCTCGTCACATCTTCGATCTCCTCCCCGTTGATGTCGGCAATGGGTTTTCCCATGATGGTCGATGCGTCATAGCGTTGCAGTTTGAAACCATTATGCTCATCGATATTGGCTTCGGCCATATACATGTAAACATTCTGTCCATACCACAACTCGCCGCTGATGCCGAATGACGGGGTCTTATAGCCGGCGTTCATCGCGGCGGCGTAAGAGGTGACCGTGGCGTCTTTTTTGGTGGCGCTTTTCAGATTGTAGCTTTGAACAAAGAGGCTCGGTGAAAGGATGACTCCTTGATCCATATAGGTGAGGCTGGCTAAAAATGCTGGGATGGGGTCTTCCGTTACATACTCTCCGGTCAGTCCGAAATTGTTGCAGTATTTGAGCTGGTCCTCCCGGAAGGTATCTTCGATGGCCACTTTGGTGACGAAGGTGCCGCTCTTGTAGGAGAGTTGAATCTGCTCGTGCCGGAAGGCGAAGAGGTCGCCCGCGCCCCATAGACCGTTATCCCATGCCATCCGTTGCTGAGGTCCATCAAGGGCGATCAGGCTCCAGGTTCGGCCCACAAGGAGCTGGTATCCCCCGTCAAGCGTATAGGTGACATAGGCGTGCCTGAAATAGCGGTTCTCGTTTACGCCCGCGCCGAAACTATAATCATCTCCGTTATTGAAGGCGAGGCCGATCTCCATGACCGCCGCGATTTTCTGGTAGGATGCCGTGGCCCTGAGCCAGCTGTTTCCGGGGGTCTCAAGAATAAAACTGGTTCGGTCCACATCCGGGTTATCGCCTCTCTCACTCATCTGATAGAACATCTGGGAGCGAAGGCTTGCATTCAACTGCCAGTCCACGCCCCCTTGTTTAAACTCAATGGCCGAAACCATGGACGCGAGAAACGGCATCAGACAAACGATTGCCAAAACGATCAGTTTCAATTTGCTTTTCACCATCCCATTCCCTCCTTAAGGTTACTGTTATTTTCATGAAACGCCGGGAGGAGATCACTCCCGCGCAAACCGGCCATAATCCATTTTGAGGACGCGATCCGCCATGTGAAAAAATTGGTCGTCATGGGTAACCGCAATCACTGTTTTTCCCTGTTTTTTCAGCGTTGGAAGCAGGTGGTGATAGAAGTAATCCCGGAAGCGGGGCGACTGGTCCGCGGCCCACTCGTCGAACACATAAACCGGTTTCTCTTCGAGAAGCGCTTCAAGAAGCGTGAGTCGTTTTCTTTGACCCCCGGAGAGGGTGAGCGGCGTAAACCGGTTCTCCCTGAAAGAGACGATTTCATCGAGACCCAGCGTTTTGAGAAGCATCTCAACCTGACGTACCTCCACCGTTCCCAGACCATAGAGCCGATCAAACAAATGACAATCGAAAAAAACGACTGAAAATAGATTCCGGAGAGCCGATGTTGAGATCGCCTCGCCATCCTTTTCGATACTTCCCGAAACGGGCGTATAAAGACCCACGAGAGTCTTGATCAAGGTCGATTTCCCGCTTCCATTTCCGCCGGTGATGAAGAGAATCTCGCCGGGGATGATCGATAGATCGATGTGATCGATGGAAAAGGCGGGATTTCCTTTCCGGTCGAGGTAGCTAAAACAGAGATTGCGGTATTGGAGCTCCTTGAATCGGCCCGGCTCCTCTTCCAGAACCGCACCCTCCGGCTCATCTGATTTAAGCGTTTCGAGGGTTTTAATAAGCGCTTCGATTCTCTCCACCGCGATCCATCCCCGAAGAAGATAGGGAATCGTGTCTTTGATCAGGTTAAAGGGAAAAAAGAGCAAAGAGACAACGGAGACGGCGAGTTCATGAATGCTGAAACGCCCAAAGGCCGGGATGATAAAAAGGATGGGGATGAAGGCCGCCCATTCGAAAAAGGAGGCCGTCACATTTCCGAAGGCGAGCGCATTTTCCGCGCGGGTTCTTGCCAGCCGGTTTTCGGCGGATCGTTTGACCAAAGCCTGGTTGAAGAAGTGATCGTTTTTCCGGTCGTTGATTTTAAGCTCTTTGAATCCATAAATAACCCCGCCGATGGCGTCAAATAGTTTTTTTTCTCTCTCTCTTGCCTGGTGAAACCATTTTTTAGCCAATAAAATCTCTGTTGTGTAAATAAGAGCGCCCAGACCGAAAATGCCTGCGGTAAAGAAGAAGGCGGGCTTGCAGATGATGAACTGGTAGGCGAGTAAGCTGGCGCAGATGAGAAGGGCGTCATTCACCCAGCCAAAGGTGTGGGCCACATCCGACAAGGTCTGGGTATCCATGGTGATGGTATTATAAATACTTGATTTGCCAAGTTTCTCGAACGATTCCAGATCTGTCCGATGCACCTTTTCGATAATGCCCCACCGGATTTTTCCGATGATGGTTTCAACGATTCCGATCGATATCTTCTTTGCTTGCAGATAGAAGGTCAGGTTCAAAAGCAGGGCGAAGAGAAAGAGAAGAAGATTCCGGATTTCGGTATTCTCGGGAAAAATGTCCCCCAAAACTCCGTTGATAATGACGAGGGTCATCAAATCGAAAAAAATATAGCCAACTTCGAATAAAAGATATCGTTTAATGCCATGGAGTTCGTTTTTAATAATACGAAGGATCATGACCACCCCTTTTCGCACGTTTCGGGATCATAGGGCCCTTCATGGCTGATCTGGCCATAGGAAAAGGTGATCAGGCGGTCTGCGATATGAAAATAGCGTTCGTCATGGGTCACGGCAATAATGGTCTTTCCCTTGGATTTCAATTCGGGCAGGAGGGTTTCATAAAAGATTTTTTTAAATACCGGGTCCTGTTCGGCGGCCCATTCGTCGAAAAGATAGATGGGTTTATCTTCAAGAATGGCGGTGATAAGGGCTAAGCGTTTCATCTGACCGCTTGAGAGGCCATTATGCAAGAACCTTTCACCGGTCCATTGGACGACGTGATCAAGCCCCATCTGATTGAGGAGGGCGGCGACTCTCTTTTCATCCGGCGGATCAATGCCATAAAGCTCATCGAACAGGTGAAAGTCGGAAAAGACCGCCGAAAAAAGGTAGCCGTGCTCCGAAATGTCGATTTCCGACCCGTCGATGGAAAACGATCCGGAAAGAGGGGGGTAGAGACCGGCCAGAACCTTGAGAAAGGTCGATTTGCCGCTGCCGTTGCCACCGGCGATGAACACCATCTCCCCCATGTAAATCGAGAAGTCGACGGGGCCCACTCTGAAAACGCCTTCGCCATTCTTTCCCGGATAATCGAAGCGGATTCGGGAAAGCCTGAATTCCCGGGGCGGATCTATAAATTCGGTCTCCGGGTCGTGGAGGCTCTCCATCACACCCTCCACAGGCATAAACCAGCGCTCCAGGGCCTTCAGTTCATCGGCGGCCGCATTTGCCTTTAGAATTTCGGGAATGGCAAGAGAGAGGGCGCTGATAGGCTCCCACAAAAAGGCGGAGGCGGTGATTATTTTGAACTTGATGGCAAGCACCGTATGGGAAGGAAGAAGAAACGCCACCGCCCCCAGAGAGATGTAAAAAAGAAAAATGAACGACAGCGTATCATACTTGGCGCGGATTTCGCCCAGGGCGATCCGGCTTGACCGGGCGGCTTCGTCGGCAGGCATGAGTGTCGCTCTGATAAAATCGGTTTTTTTTCTGCTTTTGAGTTTCAGCTCCTTGAACCCGTCTATCACTTCGCCGAACCTTTCGAAAAGCGCCTCATCCAGAGACATGGATTCCAAATTTTTCTTCTCTAATCCCGTTCGGTTGCTTTTGTGAAAGAAGACGCCAAGTGCGAACAGCATGAAGAATAGAACGCCAATACCTTTAGAAAGATGGAATACATAGGTGAAGATAAGAAGGATGGTGACCAGCGACTGAAGGGCTCGGATAATGGACTGGGCCGCCACAGAGATGATTTGTGTGTTCAAGGTTGTTTTGTAGTAGATCTCTTCGGGGTCCATTTTTTCGAGGCTCAAGAGCTGGGTCTGACGGATCAGATTTCCGATCTGGTTTCGTTGTTTTTCGAGAATCTCTTCCACCCGCTCGATTCCTTGTCTCAAACCAAACCGTCGAGAGACGATGAACACGGCGAGACCCACGATGAAAAAAGGGAGATGCTTGAGGTGCGCCCGGCCTTCCACGATTTCACCTGCGGCCTCATTCACCACAATGGCCAGAAATGCGGCGGAGAGGCCTGAAAGAATGGCGAGAGACCATGCGAGCACCACTCTGAAATCGAGTCTGCCTTCCGGATAAAGGTATCGTTTGATCATCGAACCTGGTCGCCCTTATACTGTTTGGTTGTCTTGAGCATCTCTCCCTGAAACCCTCAATGCTCTTCCAGGATGGTATTTGGGATCTCAACCACGCCGTTTTTATCTCTGTATGTCTCGTAAACCTTTTTCATTTCAGACAACTTTCCAGGGTTTCGGGTGGAAAGATCTTTCGATTCATAAGGGTCGTCGATGAGATTGAACAAGTGGAAGTCCGGATCGCCAGCCTCCTGGGAAAGCTTGAAAGGCCCATTTCTTAAGCCCTTCACCCCAACGAACTCCCACCCGATATAGCGGTCGTCGCTACAGGCGGATTTCGCAGGATCCTCCTTAAAAATTCGCGCGAGCGATACACCCTGCATGGGGGAGAGGGGGTTCCCCTCATAGGTGCTGGGGTATTTTACTCCCGCCAATTCGAGGATGGTGGGAGCAATATCCATGATCGACGACACGCATTCATACCGGCTGTTGGAAAAACCGGCCTTGGGATAGTGGGCGAATGCCGCCACATGGACCCCGCCTTCATACATGGTGGCCTTTGCCTTGTTGAAGGGGGTATTGACCGCCATGCCCCAGCCCCGTCCCAGCCCCGTATAGGAGCGCCGGGTGCCGATGCTGGCAAGGCTGTTGTCGAAGTTGTTTTTGATCCACTCCACCATATAGTAGCCTTTATCAACCGCTGGATCACCAGCGCAGCCGCCATTGTCGGATGTGAAGAAAATAAGGGTGTCCTCGTATTCGCCGATCTCTTTCAAATAGTCGATCAACCTTCCGATATTTTGGTCCATGATGTCAAGCATGGCTGCATAGACGGCCATTTTTTTTATTTGGATCTGTTTTTCCTGGGGGCTCAGGGTGTGCCAGGCAGGGACATCGGGTCTGGGCGGAAGGATTGCGTTTTCTGGGAAATAGCCCATGGCCTTCTGTCGTTCAAATCGCTCTTTCCGGATCTGATCCCATCCTTTTTCATAGAGCTTCATATATTTTTGGGTGACCGAATCCGGGGCTTGGAGCGGAAAGTGAACAGCCGTGTATGCCAGATTCAGGTAGAACGGTTTCTCTTTTGGCCGCTCCTTCAGCATCTCGATGGCCTTGTCCGTTATATAATCGGTTGCGTAGAAATCGGTGGGGAGCTGAGTGACCTCTTTCCCGTTTTCGTTCCAGAAGCTTTTGCGGTTGTGCCGCTTGTAAGCGCCGGGCGGAAAGGCGGGGATGTTGGAGCCATCTTCATTGGCGAAAAATTGCTCCGCGCCCTCCAGGGCCACACCTCTCGCGACGGAAAATCCCCTGGCGTCGGGTGTCTGATCCGCTTCCATGCCCAGGTGCCACTTGCCGGTATAAAGGGTGTGGTAGCCTTCCTGCTGAAGTAGTTCGGCGAAAACCGGCGCATAGCGGGCCAGATAGCATTCATATCCGGGTTTTCCCTTGGTTTGGGGAAGGATATACCCGCACATGGTTCCTGCGCCCACCTGATGACAATCTTTTCCCGTAAAGAGCATGGAGCGGGAGGGAGAGGATGTGGCGGCTCCATAGAATTGGGTGAAGGTGACGCCGTTGTCGGCCAGCTGGTCGATATGGGGGGTATGGATTTCACCTCCCAGGAAACTGCAATCGGACCATCCCATGTCATCCACGACCAAGGTGATGAAATTGATTTTCTTTACGGGCTCTGGACCAGTGGGTGAAGAGGGAATGTCAGATGGAATGTGCTTGTCGGTGACGCCGCATCCGATGACGAGGGCGAGCGTTGAAAAGATCGCCCAGGCCCAGAGTTTCATACTCCAGATTTTTTTTAGTTGCATGGTTTTTCTCCTCTATTTTTG
>JAGVHJ010000185.1 GCA_020056645.1 Desulfobacterales bacterium | reverse complement strand
TGGTCATGAAAATGTAAAGAAAGGTAAAAAGCGCCCATAGAAGAAGAAGGGGGACCATTTTCAACCCTGCCTGAAAGAGTGGGCTTACCAAACCAAAAATCGCGAATCGACCGGCGACGACATCAAGCCCGGTGCGGATAAAAAGGGTGACACTGTTCGATAGAATAAAAAGAATGGGACAGATGATCATCATGGAGAGATATTCGGTGAATTTCCGGATCATGGGTCGTGATTTTTTGATGTTCCAGATGGTGTTGAATGACGACTCGATATGACCGAACACCTTGACCACCGACCAGAGCAGCCCGGCCAGTCCAACGCCAGCCAGGGCGCCGCCCCGGGTTCGTTCTAGCAGGTTATGGGCGAATTCGATTCCCTGGGTGAGAATCGTTTCCTGACCGGGAAATTTCTCATAGAGAAGCGACTCAAGAACCTTTTCGAATCCAAATCCCTGGGCGATGCCGAAGGTCATGGCCAGGACCGGCACAATGGAAATCAGGGAAAAAAAGGTTAGCGCCGAGGCGTGGAGTCGGCAATTGTCTTCTGAAAACCGTTTGAAGCTGATACGGCCTATCTGAAAAAGGGTTTTTATAAAACGTTTTTTCTCCATGGGTATCCTGATACTCGATGGTCAAGTTTTTGTTAATTTTTCCAACTCCGGCGTTCGAAAAAATTTTTCGATCCTCAAAATAGGCCCTGTATTCCTGCGGTCATTTTTTTTCCGCCTTGGATTTGAACAAATTTCCTAAAAACCTGGTAACTATTCAGTATGGCCTTGTTTTAGTGGCAAAAAGGCCCTTTTGTGAAGTGACATTTATTTTTTTTCGGATGAGAGATTCGAAGACTTTTTGCGAAAAAACTACGAAACGAACACAACGGGCTTTTCGCCATCTTGATGAATCTCTGCTGAATAGTTACAAAACTTGAATATCGAGTGATAGGTTTGGAGCGATTCATGAAATAACACCTCATCGACGGGCGGTTTTGCCCCCCCACCCTTTTCGAAAACCCGAGATCATCTGTTGATTGCAGAATTTCCGTTCAGGATTTGCCACGATTCAAGCCCAGGGATCGCTTCATAATCGGTCATATCACACTTGATGGGCGTTATCGAAATAAATCTCTTTTCAACAGCCGCGCTGTCGATCGCAATATCGGTCTCGGTATTTTTAAAGTCGCAGCCGTGCCAGTAGTATGTTTTCCCACGGGGATCTTTCCTCCGGTCCAGATATTCATCGGGAAAAGAGAGGCCCTGCCTGCATATCCTTACCCCAGCCATCTCCGATAACGGCAGGGCCGGAAAGTTGACATTGAGGAAAGTCATGGGCGGAAGCCCATTTTTCAGGGTCTCCAGGGAAAGGTGGCGGATATAGCGTGCGGCTCCGTGAAAATCGCCCCCCCGCTGGCCCTGAACGGAGGCGGCGATAGCGATGGTTCGGTAGAGGGCCGCTTCACGGGCCGCCGCGGCGGTTCCGGAATAATTGATGTTGACGCCGAGATTGGCCCCCCGGTTGATGCCGGAGATGACGATGTCGGGTTTTTTATCGAGAATTTCCAGAAAGGCGAGCTTGACGCAATCAGCGGGCGTTCCACTCACCGCATAGCCGGTTTTCCCATCCACAAGGGGAAGCTCGGTTACCCGGATGGGATGGTTCAAGGTGATGCCATGCCCCACGGCGCTTTTTTCCTGATCCGGAGCCACAACCGCCACCTCCCCATTTTCTGAGAGTATCTGATAGAGGGCCTGAAGTCCGGGCGCTGAGATCCCGTCGTCGTTTGTCAAGAGGACATGCATCGCGATTCCCATCCCATCATGCTGTTAGTCGATCTTCAATGTTAATGTCAAAGCTGGTTTTTTCCATCCACGGCCCCTCTGGTCAGGGATGGCCATCCATGCATCAACCTTATACACCAGACCACCCTAATTTTAAAGTAACTATTCAGCATGACCTTGTTTTAGTGGCAAAAAGGCCCTTTTGTGAAGTGACATTTTAAACCCCTTCCTCGGGTAATTTTTTTATTGGCGTCATGGGTTATTCCAGATAATTTTTCTGGAGCGACATACTAAATATTGACAATGAACGAGGGATTTTAATAAGTATCTGTGGTTATTTTGGATATGGAATCGCTAAACCAATCAATTTCAGAAGGAGAAAAAAATGGTTCGACTCTTTGTGTATCTTATGATCGTTTCAGTTTCGCTGATGGGAGGAGTGGCATCTACATCCGCCCAAGAGTCAGTATTGCTGATGGCGACAACCACCAGCACCGATGACACGGGTCTTCTGGACTACCTTTCACCCCTCTTCACAAAAGAGACGGGCGTCACACTCAAATGGACGGCCACGGGCACCGGAAAGGCCCTCGAACTGGGAAAAAATTGCGACGTGGATATCCTTCTCGTGCATGCGCCGGATGCGGAAAAAAAATTCGTGGCCGATGGGTATGGCGTGAACCGGAAAGAGGTCATGTATAATGATTTCGTCATCATTGGCCCCCCTTCCGACCCTGCATCCGTGAAGGGAAAAAGCGTTTCGGACACTCTGAAAAAAATCAAAGCGGGTGGCCATCCATTTATCAGCCGGGGAGACGATTCTGGAACCCACAAAATGGAAACCGGGCTTTGGAAGCTTTCCGGCGTGGGTGTTCCTGACAAAGAGGCTTTTTATGTGCAGACCGGCCAGGGAATGATGGCGACCATCTCCATGTGTGAGGAGAAAAAGGGCTACACACTGACCGACCGGGGGACCTATATCAAATACGAAGATAGCCAGGGCGGCAAACCTCTGTTGAAAATTCTGGTTGAGAACGACGACATGCTCAAGAATCAATACAGCGTGATTGAGGTTAATCCGTCGAAGTGCCCCAAGGTCAAATCGGACCAGGCCAAAGCTTTTTCAAAATGGATCGTGGGGAAAACCGCTCAAGCACAGATCGGTGCGTTCAAACTGCTCAATAAACAGCTCTTCATTCCCAACGCGCGGTAGGAGAACGACCGAAGCATGGCCTATATTGGAAATGGATTTTTAGAGGCGTTTTTTCTCCTCATCCATTATGATCCGGAGACCTATTCGGCCATCTTCGCCACCCTTCTGGTCTCCGGATACGCCATGCTTGCAACTCTTCTCATGGGAATTCCCCTGGGATTTTTCCTGGGATACTTCAATTTCAGGGGAAAAAATCAGATTAGAATGCTCGTCGATACGGCACTGTCGCTTCCCACCGTTTTTATCGGCCTCATGGTCTACGCCTTTCTTTCCAACAAGGGTCCCCTGGGTCATCTGGAGCTCCTCTTCACCCTGGAGGGGATCGCCATCGGCCTTACCATCCTCGCCTTGCCGATCATCATCTCATTAACCGCCGTGTCGGCGGAAAACACGGATGACACCCTGCGGATCACCCTGATCTCCCTGGGAGCCAACCGGACACAGGTTCTGTTGGGAACGCTCTGGGAGATTCGCCATGGCATTATCGCAGCCGCGCTCACCGCCTTTGGACGGGTCATGACCGAGGTGGGTATCTCCATGATGGTCGGCGGCAACATCAAGTGGCAGACGCGGACCATCACAACCGCCATCGCCCTTGAAACTGGAAAAGGCATGTTCGCAACCGGCATCGCCCTGGGGCTCGTTCTTTTGTCAATCGCCTTTTTAGTCAACATGGTCGTCTCTTCCCTGAAAAACAAAACGGCCTAAGGGAATCTCCATATGGATCATCCTCTCTATCATATTCAGGGAGTGACGCACAGCTATGGTGACGCGACCATACTCTCCATTGACGAGCTGAAAATACGCAAGGGCTCTATCACAGGCCTCTCTGGGCGGAATGGCAGCGGTAAAAGCACTCTTTTAAAACTCATGGCCTTTGTCGACAAGCCAAAAGCCGGACTGATTCTTTTCAACGGACTTCCTGCCTCACCCTTTTCGCCAGCGATCCGGTTCAGAGTCGCCCTTCTGGCCCAGACCCCCTATCTGATGAAACGCTCGGTTTACAACAATATCGCCTATGGCCTCACCCTCAGAAAAACAACGGAAAACATAGACGAAAAAATTCACGCGGCCTTGGGCTGGGTCGGACTTCCCCATGACCGGTTCCTTTCCAGGAAATGGGACGCCCTCTCCAGCGGAGAGGCGAAGCGGGTGGCTCTCGCAGCCAGACTCGTTCTGAAACCGGAAGTGCTTCTCATGGATGA
>JAGVHJ010000320.1 GCA_020056645.1 Desulfobacterales bacterium | reverse complement strand
CGGGGCAAAGAGGTTTTTAGAGGGTGTTTATGGAACCTTTATTTTGATATGTTTGGCAACCTTTTCAAAAGGTTGGCCCCCGGCAGGGCCGAAGGAGGCACGTCCCAAATGCGATTACCCTGCCTTGAGTCTATCCTTGTATTGACATAATCGGCAAAAAGTCTATATTCAGGAACAGATTGTTCAATTGTTTAATAGCGGTCTTTTTTTCATGACGAGGTATGAATGGGTTTAAAGGAAACGATAAAAGCGACCCTTAAGGAGGCGGAACTCTATAAAGGGCAAGGTCTCCTGAACGAGGCCAGGGAAAAATATGTCAAGATCGCCCAGCTCATAGAAAAAAATGAAACGATCCCGAACGCCAAAAGCCTTCTTGAATCGGTCAGAAAAAAGATAAGCGCCCTGGATACGAGTCACCTGAAAATCGTCAGCGCGCCAGTGACCCCTGCCATGAGCGACAAAGCCCAGGACCTGATCAAAGAGCTTTTTACCTTTTCCAAGGAGGGTGATCCCGCCGCAATGGCCCTGGAAGGAGCCATCAGTCTTGCCAAGTTCGGGCAATATCACCGGGCCATCGACGAGTTCCAGAAATTGCTGGACGATGAAAATATCCGTGTCTCCGCCGCCAAGAATATTCTGAAATGCTACCAAGAGTTCGTCTCCATCGAAAAGGCCGTTGAGGTATATGTCGCATGGAAGGGAGATACGCGGTTTTCGCCGAACCAGATAGAAAAAATTCAGGGGTTCCTTCAGGGGTTGACCGAAAAATCGGGAAAAACGTTTGACCTTGAAATAACACCGTCGCCTGCGGAGTCACCAGCGGCCATCGCCGAAGAGCCCGTGGACGATATTTTGGATATCAGCTCCGTTGGCATCACCCTCGATACCGGAGGAAAGGGCGGCCACGAAATCGAGCTGGATGTGAGTTTTCAGGCCGGGAATGTCATCAGCGTCATTATTTCTAGCAAGGAAAAGGATCTTGTCGATAATCTGAAAATCGGTGTGAGATTGACCAATGTGAATTTTTATTCACCCATCGCCATCTTCAGGGGATCGGGAATCGTTTCCGCGTCAACGAAAATCGATTCAGGGCCCAAAAAAGGAGACTATTGCCTCGATATCAAAGTCACGAATGTATAGGGCGGGAACCTCAACGATGATTTTTTTCCAAGGTAAAATGAGTTATGGCGACATTTAATCTGCAAAAACGTGAAATCGAATGCAAGATTGTTTATTATGGTCCGGGCCGTTGTGGAAAAACCACCAACCTGGATTATATTTACAGCACATTCAAGAAACAGGTTCAGGGGGAGATGGTCTCCATCAATACCGAAGGCGACCGGACCCTCTTTTTTGATTTTCTCCCCATCGGCATCGGAAAAATAAAGGGGTGCGAGGTCAAGGTCCAGCTCTTTACCGTACCGGGTCAGGTGCAGTATAGCTCCACCCGGAAACTGGTGTTGAAAGGGGTGGATGGCATCGTGTTTGTCGCCGATTCTCTTGAGGTGCGGCGGGAGAAGAATCTGCTCTCTTTAAAAGATCTTCAGCAGAATCTCAAGGAGTATGGCCTGAGCATCACCAAAATTCCCCTGGTGCTTCAGTATAACAAGCGGGACCTGGCCGATGAAGGCATGCCCATCATGTCCATCGAACAGATGGAAAAGGATTTGAACCGGCAACTCAAGGTTCCCTCGTTTCCCGGAGCGGCCATCAAGGGGGAGGGCGTTGGAAAGACTCTTCAGGAGTGTCTGAAGCTGACCCTGATTCATTTACAGAAAGAGTTGAAATGGGCTGACTGAACCCTGTTTCCCCTTTATCCAAACATTAAAAAAATAAGCTTAAACCATGAACACCAACCTCGGAATTTCTGGCAGCTTGAAGTTTCTTCCCTTGGGCGATCTTATTCAGCTGATCGGCACAAACGGCAGCACCGGTGTGCTGAAAATCATGAGCAAATACGCTGAAAAACCAGGGCTCCTCTATTTCTCGGAAGGCAAGATTATCGACGCGGAAGCCTTGGACAAAAAAGGCATCGCAGCGGTATACGCGCTTTTTGGCTGGGTCAACGGCGCATTCGATTTTTCCGTGACCGATGTGGCCCGGACCAACGTCATTAAAGAGAACCGGATGGAAATCATTCTAAATGGTCTTCGTATGCTCGATGATGGCGAAACCCCAAAGCTGGGCCCTGTTCAACCCGCCGACTCTCTCTCGACCGATGGAAAAAAGCCCAATGTTCCCGTTATCAAGGGCAGCCTCATCGACTACTCCTATGTGGTGGACGAGGACACTTACTATAGTGGCAACGCCATCGTTGAGCAGGGGAAACACGGCGGCTGGATATGGGTGATCCTTGAAGGAATCGTGGAGATTCAGAAGATCACGCCCCATGGGCCGGTTGCGATTCTCCATCTGGGAACGGGCGCATTCATCGGCAGCATAGCCACCTTCCTGATGCAGGGGTTTCAGCGAAGCGCCACCACCAGAGCCGTGGGAGATGTCCAACTGGGAGTTCTGGATGGCCAGCTCCTTTCAAAAGAGTACTCCATTCTCACCGCAAAGATGAAGTCGGTGGTGTTGAGCCTGGACAAACGGCTCAAGTCCATCACCAACAGCGCGGTCGATCAGAACGTTCTCAATGACCTGATGACCCATTTCTCCCAGGAAACTAGAGGGGAAGCCGAAAAAGAGGTCTATGGAAAGGGGCTTTTTCTCATCAACAAAGGGGTTGCCTTTATGGCGGCCCGGGTTGGAAGCGACCTGGCGCCCCTCATGACCCTTGAAGAGGGCGATTTTTTTGGCCAGCTTCCCTTCCTGGATTTTGGATATGATCAATCGGGCATTACCTATTTCCTTTCCGAGGGTTTCGAAGCGGAACCGCTCAACATTGAACTGGTCAGAAACGAGTTTGAACGCCTTTCGACCACCTTCAGGAACATCATCGATAACATGGTGTCGTGTATTTCGGTTACAACCAATATCGCGATCGACTATATAAAAAAGAATCAGAATAAATCGGCGGATACCGCTAAGAAATGAGAAGGATTGACACATGACGATTGTATATGAAACAGACCTGCCGGGCCTCCATCTGGTAAAAAAAGGGAAGGTCCGGGATATCTATGATCTGGGCGAGTGCTTTTTGATGGTTGCAACGGACCGCCTCTCCGCCTTTGATGTGGTCATGCCAGACCCAATTCCCGAGAAGGGGAAGGTCTTGACCCAGATTTCCCTCTTCTGGTTTGAGGTGATGAAACCGGTTGTCAAAAACCATCTCATCACTGGAAATGTGGAGGAGTTTCCGGAAATCCTCGCTCCCTACCGGGAGATCCTGAGGGACCGGAGCATGCTCGTGAAGAAAGCGGAACCGCTGCCCATCGAATGCGTGGTTAGGGGCTATATCTCCGGATCGGGCTGGAACTCATATAAAGAAAACAAAACCGTTTGCGGCATCCGGCTGCCCGATGGCCTAAAGGAGTCGGACCCACTTCCGGAACCCATCTTCACTCCCTCCACCAAGGAGGAGGTGGGAACCCACGACATCAACATCGATTTCAACGCCGCAGTGGAAATTGCGGGAAAAGCGCGGGCGGAAAAAGCACGGGAGTTGAGTCTCGCCATTTACAAGAAGAGTCTTGCAATCGCCGAGCAGGCAGGCATCATCATCGCCGACACCAAATTCGAGTTCGGCATGATCGGAGATGAGATGATTCTCATCGACGAGGTTCTTACCCCCGACTCCTCCCGGTTCTGGCCCAAAGAGACCTACCGTCCAGGCGGGGCCCAAGAGAGCTTCGACAAGCAATACGTGAGGGACTATCTCCTGTCGATCAAATGGAACAAGACCCCACCGGGGCCGCCCCTTCCCGAAGAGGTGATCGTCAATACATCGAAAAAATACAAGGAAGCTCTCGCGCTTCTCACCCGGACACGGCCCTCCTGAGATGGAATATTCGGAAGGAGAGATAGGCGTTCCGGATATTGACCAGGCCGCCGACGCCTTTCGCATCACCACGGCCCCCTTGGATGAGGCCCTTCTTCATTCCATCGGGCGGATAGGACTCTTAAACCGGCCCCTTCTGATACCCAGAAAGGGCCGCTTCACCGTCGTCTGCGGGTTTAGGCGTATCGCCGCCCTGGAAACCTTGGGAAGAAAACGCATCCATGCACGGTTGCTGCCGGAAGAGACGCCGGACCGGAGATGCTTAGAAATCGCCATCGCCGACAATGGTTCCCAGCGGCTCTTGAATGTCATCGAAATGGCTCGCGGGGTTCACGGGCTATATCTTTTCTGTGGGCCGGAGGAGCGGGACACCGCCATATCAGCCGCTCTCAACCTGGGGCCCAATGCGGGAATGCTTAAGAAGCTTCGGGCCATCCACACCCTGCCGGAATGGATGAAAAACGCCATCTTGAACGGACGCCTCGATTTCGCAGTGGCAT
>JAGVHJ010000059.1 GCA_020056645.1 Desulfobacterales bacterium | reverse complement strand
TTTATTTGGATATGTTTGGCGCCCTTTTCAAAAGGTTGGCCCCCGGCAGGGCCGAAGGAGGCGCGTCCCAAATGCGATTACCCCGCGGCGTCTGGTTTTCTCACGGGGCCGAATCCCCCGTGTGTGTTAATATTTGACATGGCGGCTATATGAAGCTATAAGTTTTTATATGCCTTTCTTTGAATTTTTTATGACATAACCCGAGGGGCGGATCGGCCCTGAGTTCATCCGAGATACTGATATGAGCGAAGAAAAATCGTTTTCACATTTGGCCCTGGGCATCATCTTTACACTCACAGGCATCATGATGTTTTTCTCCATTCCTGGCAAAATGCAGGAAATTCAGCAAATCAAACAATATTCCCAAGGAATGAGCGGATTTTTAAGAATCAGTTTTTATCTGATCAGCATCCTTCTGACCGGTGGCGGTATAAGAAAAATTCTCATCCATGTCAAATCCCGCCGGGAAGAAAAAAAGATTGATTAACCATTGAAACGCCCTGTTGAAGGATATGGATACCACCAATTTGATTCCCGACGTCAATGAGCTTAAATCCGAGGTCCAGTACCGGACCCGTCTCCAGGATATCTGCAACAAGATTTACTCCGCCCAGAACCTGGATGAGATTCTTATCAACACCAAGGAGGAGATCGCCGCCCTCTTTGAAGCGGACCGGCTAACGATTTACTACGTGGACGGCGTGAAGCGGGAGATCGTTTCCCGGTTTAAGTCCGGTGATGAGATCGCCGAGATCCGCGTTCCCATCTCTCCTGCAAGTGTCGCCGGCTGTTCGGTGTTCAAAAGAAAGCTCCTGAATATCGCCGACGTCTACGACCAGGAAGAACTTCACGGCATCGACCCGGACCTCAAGTTCGATAGCAGCTGGGATAAAAAGACCGGCTTCAGAACCCGGCAGGTGCTCGCCACCCCCATATACTTCAAGAATTTTCAGCTGGGAGCGATTCAGCTGATCAACAGGTCCGACGGCGCCAAGTTCAAGAAAAAGGATGAGGATTATTTGCAGGAACTGGCGAAAATCATGGGCATCGCCCTTTACAATCAGAAGCGGATCGAAAAGAGCAAGTCGAACAAGTTTGACTACCTTCTTAAAAATCAGCTTCTGACCCAGAAAGACTTGACCAAGGCGACGGAAAAGTCGAGACAGGTGGGAAAAAGCGTCGAGAGCGTCATGATGGAGGATTTAAGCATCACCAAGAGCGTGATGGGAGAGTGCCTGAGCGCCTATTATGATGTACCCTATATCGAATACAACGCGAATATCGCCATCCCAGGGGATCTCCTCGTCAATCTGAAAATTCCTTTCATGAAGAAAAACACGTGGGTTCCTATCCGGACTCAGGGAGACAAGGTCGTTATCGCCATCGACAATCCCCAGGATGTGCAGCGGATCGGCGTTATCAAATCCCTTTTTCCCAAGTATGAACTTGAGATTTGTTTCTGTTTTGTGGAAGATATTCTGAAGTTTATCGAGCTTTTTACCCAGGACGAGCAGCACTTAGCCTCCATGGATGAGATCCTATCCCAGATGCGGACGGACGAGGATGAGGCCGAGGAAGCGGATTCGGTTGTCAGCGAAGAGAGCAGCGCCATCGTTCAGCTGGTGAATAAAATCATCATCGACGCCAATACCAGGAGATGCTCGGATATCCATATCGAGCCCTTTCCGGGCAAACAGAATACCCAGGTGAGAATGCGCGTGGATGGGGCGTGCAGCGTCTATCAGACCATTCCCTACCATTACCGGAACGCCATTGTCTCCCGTATCAAGATCATGGCGGATCTGGATATCGCCGAACGGAGGAAGCCCCAGGACGGGAAGATCGGCTTCAAGAAATATGGCGGGCTCGATATCGAACTCCGGGTCGCCACGGTGCCGACCCAGGGCGGCATGGAAGACGTGGTCATGCGTATTCTCGCCGCCGGCGAGCCCATTCCTTTGGAAAAAATGGGATTTTCCAAAAACAATTTCGAGAAATTCGTCAGCGTCATTGAAAAACCTTACGGGATTATTTTTGTCTGCGGCCCTACCGGTTCCGGTAAAACCACCACCCTTCACTCGGCCCTGGGGTATATCAACAAGCCGGATATCAAGATCTGGACCGCGGAGGACCCGGTGGAGATCACCCAGAGAGGGCTTCGGCAGGTTCAGGTCCAATCGAAGATCGGGTTTGATTTCGCCGCCGCCATGCGGGCTTTTTTACGGGCCGACCCGGACGTGATCATGGTGGGTGAGATGCGCGACAAGGAAACCACCCAGATCGGCATCGAAGCCTCTCTTACCGGCCATCTGGTCTTTTCGACCCTTCATACGAACAGCGCCCCGGAAAGCGTGACCCGCCTCCTCGACATGGGCATGGACCCATTCAACTTCGCCGACGCGATTCTCTGCATCCTCGCCCAGCGTCTGGTCCGGACCCTCTGCAAAAAATGCAAGCAGGATTATCATCCAACCCGAGCCGAATATGATGATCTGTTGCGGGAGTATGGGGACAAGGAAGCATTCGCCAAAAACGGCCTTCCCGAATACAGCGATAG
>JAGVHJ010000541.1 GCA_020056645.1 Desulfobacterales bacterium | reverse complement strand
TACGACCGATTCATCAAGAACTCGCTTCCAGGAAGGCAACGAGGCTTTATCTTCGGGTTTGGGAAGGATGTGGGAGGCTTCAAAATGGACCAGGACCAGATTGCCCTCCTGGGCCACATGATAGGGAACCGCCTCCCGCATTTCAATGGCGATCATGGAGTCGTTCTGGGAGGATGGGGCCCGGACCGGCATTATTCGGTCAACCGCACTTTCAAACCGGGTGGTGATCAAAGGCCGTTCCCGGTATTCGGGAACTTTTGCATTCTTCAGAATAAGGTTGACCCGCTTGCTTCCGGACCGGGTCACCTCGTACCGCACCGGCTGTGTCGTACCGATGAGAACGGAAGAGCGGCCTTTGGGCTCGCTGGCGAATTCGATCCGGTTGATCCAGGCCGTTCCGCCTGCCGCCGAGGCTTCTTTTTTAGAGAGTTTCGGCTGCGCCGATACTAAAGCCGTCCCCCCCGGTGTGGACGTTGAAGACGCCGCCAATGGCGCGTAAGAGAGGCCAACGCTCTTTCCCACGTGAATGGTCAAACCATTCCGATCGGGAATGGCTTTGAATGTATCCAGATATTGCGCTTTTGTGTCGACCACCAGGCGGAGCTTGTCCGGGTGTTTGTAATAACGGACGCTCTTCACATACTCTTCCCCAACTGAAATCACCTGTTCTTTTTTCAAGGAGCTCGTCATATTAAAAATGTCAAAAACAATTCTTGCGGGATCTTGCAGCTTTAATACACTGTACTTCTCAATGGGTCCATCCGCGCTCAGAATGATTTTAACGTGATCGGATAATTTAGCCGCATTGACAGAGGTGAGCCGGGTGGCGGGTTTTCCCATATCCTGGCCTGCGGATGGAGAAGATACGATCCCCGAGGATCCGCCCTTATCGGAAACAGACTCATCGGAAATGGTATCGGCCTTGGCGAAGACCACCCGCAAGGTTTTCTCATCCCTTTCCACCGTATAGGCCACATCCTTTTTCAGAAAGATTTCAACCCGAGCCATGTTGGGTTTTTCATCAAGCAGGCCAACCTTGACCGAATCGATCACATCGCTTTCCGGATGGAGCTGGGGGGTATCAAGATCGAGATTGGTATCGGGTAAATGGAGAATCACGCTCAACGGATAGATTTGTTTTATGGATGAATAGGTCAGTGTTCGATCGCCTTCGATCACGACCATTTCAGAGGCATCCTTGTTTTGTGAAACGCCGATCTGTTTGATATATTGCAATGGCTCGGTGTTTCCTGGTTCATCGGCCTTTTGTTTTCCGCCGCCCTTGGAAGCGCACCCCAGAAAAAAAGCCGTCAACACCGCAAGGAAAATAGTGTAACTCGTGAATTTGACAAGAATCTTCTTTTCATTAACCATATCATCATTCTCCAAGTGGTTTTTGCAGTTTAAGCTCTCTTTTCTGCAGAGAGATATCTCCTATTGCATTTTCTATTTCTTCTTCGACGATAATTTTATCCTGCAGGATTTGAATGACCTTTCCTGAATTGACGCCAATGAATGTACCTTCCTTGACGATATACCCCTTGCCGTTGATTTCTTCCACCAGGGCGCTCGCGGAATCGGCCGCCCGAACCACACCCACTAATGTGAGCTGGCTTAAATCAACCATTTCAAGGGGCGTGACCGGTGTTCGTCTCTCTCTTCTCTCGGCCGCTCTATCATCAGCGGCTGGCGATGAGGGTTCGCTTGAAAACAACGGTCTAAATGGGTCCACTTTGCCAGTAGGATCATATCCAGGCAGGAGCGGTTTATCATCTATATAGGCGGACTCCTCCCTGGAATCAGCCTCCGCCGCTTCCACATCCAATGGGGGGGGGTGGGAGTCGCTTTCGGTGACGGTTGCAGCCGGAGATGGCGGTTGGGATGAAACAGGAAGTTCATCGGTTCTTGATACGGGTGTGGAAGATGGCGGTTGCATGGATGCGGGCGCGGGAGCCGCTGTTACAGGTTCGGATTCGGCCAATGGTGCTTGCGCCGCCGCCATAGGCGCTCCAGGTGCGGACGCGGACACCGGCGCAGGTGTTGCAATGGGAGAAGGAAATGGGCCATCAGGCGCAGGCGGAATCGCCCCTTCCGGGGGAACGGGCTTTGGCGAATCAACAGCGGCTGCCGTTTCAGCCTGCTCTTCTTCGGGTTTGGTTGCTGTGGCAGGCTGACCCTCTGACAAAGCAGCCGGAGCATCCCCCTTTTCTTGTTCAACAACCGGCGGCGAGGCCGGTTCGATTTTTCCGGTCACCACTGTGGATGGGTGCGCCGTTTGCGGATGTTCAACCTTCTTTTCACTGTCACATCCGATAAAAAGCACCAATAAGCAAAAAGAGCCGATCAATAATGATGTTTTATTCATAGTCATATCATATATTCTATTTTTTATTGGTTGTGGTTTTCTTCGGATCCGTTTCAGGTAAAGGCGGCGCTTCGACAAATCTGTATGTCACAGCCGTGCACTCCGTGTTCAATTTATCGTCCGTTGCCGCTCCGTCCTTTACAGCGCCTCCCCCTTTGCCGGTTTCAGTCTTACCGATTTTGATATCTTTAATGTTCACGATTCGACTTAGATTGGATACATCGTCAAAGAAAAGAGCCAAATTATGATACGCTCCAACGACTTTAATTTTCACGGGGATATCGGCAAAAAAATCTCTCATTACCTCAGGCCCAGGCTGAAATTGAAGAAAATCGAGGCCGGCCTTCTGCCCGGATTGCGAGATATTGGCCAACAAGGAAGGGATCTCTTTTTTATCCGGCAACGCCTTCATGATAATGTTAAACAAGGCCTCTTTTTCCGCCATCTCCACTTTAAGCTTTTCAAGACCCATCGCTTTCTTTTTCGATACGACCAGCTGCTTTTCCAGTGTTTCACATTCCTGGGTCAAGGAGCTGATCTTATCGTAACTCGGTTTGAAGAACCCCATATAGAAGGCGCCGGCAAGAAGCAGAATTGATCCGAAACAGATCAGGAGTCTTTGGGCCAGGGTGAGTTTTTCCAATGATTTAAAAAAAGGATCCAGCGCCGCTGTATTCATTTCGATTTTTTTCATCACGGTTTCGCCTCAGTTACAGGTTCCGGGCCGCCTATCGGGGCCTTGATGCAGACGATCTCAAATCGCTTCATATTGATATCGCGAATTTTTTGTTGTTCGCTGGTGACCAAACGCACACTTTCAAACATTTTCAGCCCTTCGAGGCCTATCATAAAATCGGCGACCGTTTTATTGTCAAGAGCCATGCCTTTTAAGCTGACTGAACTCTGAACGGCAGGTATGACTGGAGGCGTTCCAGGGGCGGCCGGCGCTTTCGGCTTCGCTGCGGCGGTTGGGGGGGGCGGGGCTTTGGCTTTAGACGCCTCTTCTTTTTCCTCAAGCTCGGTCAGCCACATCCTATCTCTAACAATCGCCTGCGTCATGGCGGTAAGCAGGTTGACCGGCGCTTTGCGATTCCGTTCAAGGGTCTTGATCACAGCGGTTTTCTGTTCAATGGTGGCCAGTTTCCCCCGGATCATATCTACTTCCTTCACCTTCTCATTGAATAGCTTCATCTCTTTTTTCAAGCCATCCGCTTTTTCCTGAAGGATAAAGACTTTGCTCCCCAAGCTGATATTGTAGTAGACAAGCGATACAGCGACCATGATCAATAGTAAAATATAGATAGAGACCTGTCGTCGGATATTTTCCTTTTTCCGGGCTGCGCGAAAAGGCAATAGATTGATTTTTATCATTTGTCTTCCACCTTCCTGATGGCCAGCCCCATACAGATCGCTGCTTGAGGCGCCATCTGTTCGAGGTAGCTGGAATCCAATTGTTCACTGACGGTTACATCTTTAAAAGGATTGATCACCTCCACCTCCGCTGAAATCTGTGGCGCGAGAAGCTGCTTGAACTCCCCGATATTCGCACCGCCACCGCTTAATACAACTTTTTTGATTCTACTATCCGGATTGGTTGAATAGAAAAAGTCGAATGCGCGGCTAATTTCAGTACACCAATCCGAAACCGCGGCGGACATGATCTCCCTCATATCTCCGGAGGAGAGCTTGCTGGAATTTTTACCCAGTTTAAGGAGTTCCGCCTCTTCAATGGAACACTTGACCTTTTCCGCGATGCTTTTATTAATTTGCCGGCATCCAAAAGAGATGTCCCTTAAAAATAGAGAGTTTTCCCCCTTGATAACATTCAAGGTGATTTTGCTCGTGCCCACGTCAATCAGGGCGATCCGCTCGTCAGGAGGCGTATCCGCCTGATATAAAAGTTCGTAGATGTTCTGAAGGGCAAAGGCGTCCACATCCATGACACAGGGATTCAGTCCAGCCATGTCTATCAGTTGGAGATAGTTGTCCACCATATCTTTCTTTGCGGCGACAAGGATCACATTCATCCGCTCCGATTCGGGGGGCGTATCGTTTAGGATCTGAAAATCGATATTGACATCGCTCACATCAAAAGGAATGTATTGTTCGGCTTCAAAATGGATGGTTTCCTGAAGTTCGGCCTCCGCCATTCTCTGTACTGAAATCGTCTTGACGATGACCGAATAACCGCCGATGGCGATCGCCACGTTGGGGTTTCTGATATTGTGTGTTGAAAAAAGTTTACGGATGGTCTCGGCAACCGCCTCATGGTCATGGATGACCCCATCGACAATAGCCCCTTTGGCCTGTTCAATGGCTCCGAATTTTTTTAAGACAGGACCTCTTTTGGTTATTTCGAGGTCACATACCTTGATCATTCCAGAACCAATATCCAGTCCTACAAGATGTTCACTTTTTCCAAATAACATAATTTTCTCTTATCTGTCTGAAAATCGATGAATGAAATAGTTATCAATCGTTTGTCAATTCTTACCGCCGGGTAAACAATAACCTTATAGCAAAAAACAAACCAAATTATCTGCAACTCTGATTTCTATAACTGTTAGCGATCATTCAGGGGAGAGCCGCTATTTTTTTTAATCATGAACACCGGAGTATGCTCCTCAAGCCAATTGAAGAAAAAAAAATAGGTGACTATTGTAAGACAAAGTGTCGTTGTATGGTGATAATAAAAGGCGACCACCGTCCCGATCCCCTCGATGAAAAATGATCTTATCGCATAGGGGGGTTCGCTCGTCGCCGGTCAATTGATATCAGTGTTATATAAATCGCTTTAAATGACTGTAATGTCAAGAAAATTATATGCAAATTCACAAAAAACCTCTAACCCGCGATATATTTATAATACCAGAACCCACTGTTTTCGCTTAACAAAAAAACAGTGGGATCGTTGCGATTCATACAAGATAAGGGGTCAGTATCTTACTTTCATACCACATATAGCTCGCAATAGAACCGGCCTGTCAAATAAGTCATCATCCACACATCGTGAAAAAATGATACTCTCTTCCCTATCCGGCCCAAAAAGAATCCTATGGATTATTTGCAGATAATTAATACCGAAGTCCATCACCGGGAGAGCGCCCCTCAAGACGCCGTATTCAATCGTATACATTCGATCCAATAAACCATACAAAAGGCCATGAAGCGACGCGCCAGATCCGGCCTAAGGACTTTTGCGAATACGAATCGCACAAACAGGTTATTTTGTAATGAGTCCTAAAGAGTCATCGGCATTGAAATCTCCTTGATAACTGAAATTCTCTTTGTTAAGGTAGCGCAATTTCAAGAATGATTGATTCAGAGACCCATCAATAAAAAATTATACGACAATGATTCCACACAAACGCCACGGTATGGTTAATAAAAAAATAAAGCCCTTCAGGCTCATCACCTACTTTTCGCTATCGAGCCTGATCATTATCTTTATCGGGACATTCGCGCTTTCATTCATCAACTCCCACCTGATACGATCCATTCTTCTTGAAAAAAACGAGGAGTACGCGCTGCTTCTTGCAGAAAACCTAAACCATCAGGTTTTTCTTCAATTCATCCTGCCAGTCACCTTGAAATATGGGAAAGTGCAGTTGAGAAACCCAGAACAGTTTGAAAGGCTTGACAAGGTTATCCGGAGCACCCTGCACAGTTTCAAAATTGACCATGTCAATATTTACGATTTGAACAACATCATATCCTACAGTTTCGACCCCACCCTGGTAGGTGAGGAAAATATCGGAGGAACGGGCTATAGCCAGGCCCTCGCGGGAAAGGTCTCCTCGAATTTCGTCCAGAAGGGCAAATTCATGGAAATTCTTTTTGGCAAACCCAAAGAGAGCAAAATGATCACCTACGCCCCTTTCAGGGTTGAAAAACCCTTGGAAGGGCTCTCGGGAAAGATCCTGGGGGTTGTTGAGATCGTTCAAGATACAACCGATGACATCACCATGGTCTTCCATATTCAAAAGCGAATCATCATCGCCTGCTCAGCGATCATGACCGCGCTCTTCATCTTCCTCCTTTTTGTCGTAAAAAGGGGGGAAAATATCATTGACCGGCAAAACGCCGAAAGGCTCAACCTCAAGGAGGAGCTCAGCCAGGCCCAGCACCTTTCCTCACTGGGTGAAATGACTGCGGGAATTTCCCATGAAATTCGGAATCCCCTTGGAATCATCATCAGTTCGGCTGCGTTGTTGAAAAAAAAGATCTCCAAATCCGACCCCGACAACCGGATTCCCCATATCATCCTGGAAGAGGCCGAACGGCTGAACCGGATCATCACCGATTTCCTGAACTTTGCAAAGCCCTCTCCACCGGCGATGATCCGATGTAATATCAATGAAATAATTGAAAAAAATCTTGCATTGCTCAAAACAGAAATGGACCAAAACGGCTTTGTGATTAAAAAAGAGCTGGAAGAGACTCTGCCGCCGACAATGGCCGACCCGGACATGCTTTACCAGGCTTTTTTAAATATCATTATCAACGCCATGCAGGCCATGCCCGGAGGCGGGGAAATAATCGTCAAAACCTTTTTTTCTCAACCCAGCCACATCACCCTCAGCTTCGAAGACGAGGGAGCCGGCATTTCCGAATCCTTCAAGGACAAGATATGGGACCCTTTCTTTACCACCAAAGAAAAGGGGACCGGCTTGGGGCTTGGAATGGTAAAAAATATCGTTGAATCCCATAACGGCGCAATTGATATCGTCAACAAACCAGAAAAAGGGGTCAAGGTCACCATCCGTATCCCCTGTCAAAACCCAGACGACAAATAGCCTATGGAAACCATCCTCATTGTCGATGATGAGAAAAACTATCCCCTGATTCTAAGCGCCGTTCTTGAAGAGGAAGGGTATGAAACCCTCACGGCCAATAGCGGCAAGGAGGCGCTTGAGATACTTTCCAGCGCGGAGATCGATCTCATCATCACCGATATGAAAATGCCCGAGATGGATGGCATCGAACTTCTGGAAAAAATCAAACTGAACGATCCTGAAATGCCGGTTCTGATCATGACCGCCCATGGCACGGTCGATAAGGCCGTCGAAGCCATGCAGAAGGGGGCCTGCACCTATATCCTCAAACCATTTGATAACGAGGGGCTGGTCATCTATGTCCGAAAAGCCATTGAAACGTATAAAATAATTAAAGAGAACAGGCAATTAAGAACCGTAATCGAGGCCAGGTACAACTTTGGCAACATTATCGGGAAGAGTAAGAAAATGGTTGAGGTGTTTGAAAAAATTAAAAAAGTTGCTCCAACACCGGCAACGGTTCTGATCGAGGGTGAAAGCGGCACGGGAAAAGAGCTTGTCGCGAAATCCATCCATTTCAACAGCCCAAGACAGAACAAACCTTTTATTGCCGTCAACTGCTCGGCCCTCTCAGAATCACTTCTGGAAAGTGAATTGTTCGGCCACGAAAAAGGCGCCTTCACAGGGGCCATTTCCATGAAAAAAGGACGTTTTGAACGAGCCGACGGCGGAACTCTTTTTCTTGATGAAATCGGTGAGCTCAGCCACGCTCTTCAAATCAAACTGTTGCGTGTGCTGCAGGAGAAGATCATCGAGCGTGTGGGCGGTGTGAAACCCATCACCGTTGATTTCCGATTGATCGCCGCAACCAACAAAAATCTCAAGGAGGAGGTCGCCGCCGGCCAATTCAGAAAAGATCTATATTACCGCTTGAATGTGGTCAATATCACCCTCCCTTCGTTGAGAAAACGGCAGGAGGACCTTCGGCTTCTTGTCGATCATTTCATTCAAAAATACGCCCATGAGAGACATTCCGATATTCCCGTGACAGGAATCACCCAGGAGTGTGAGCGAATCTTTTATGAATATGAGTGGCCTGGAAATATCCGTGAACTTGAGAACGTCATTGAACGGGCCATCATTTTGTGTCCCGGAGAGACGATCCATCGTCAGGATCTCCCGAGACATCTCCAGGAGAGCGCGCCCACGCTGATAAGCCTGGAAGGAATCCCCTTAACCGCAAGACTGGGCGATACGCTAACGATGATCGAAAAAAAAATGATCGAACGGGCCATGATCCTTTCGAATAACGTTCAGTCTCACGCAGCGAAGCTCCTTGGCATCGGAAAAAGCGGACTCAACCAGAAGCTGAAGAAATACCACTTGTTTAACACGCGCCATGAGACCAAATAAACCCGAAGATGGGGCTTCCGCACCAAAATATTGGTAACTATTCAGCAGCGATTCATCAAGATGGCGAAAAGCCCGTTTTGTTCGTTCCCTATTTTTTTCGGGAGCTTCTTGGCGTTTTGCTGAACTGGCAAAAACAAGGCCAGACTGAACAGTTACAAATATTGAACCTTGGAAAAACTAAATATTATTAGTATATTATATCTAATTACCCCATTTTTTCCCCAGAATGGTTTAAATTTTTGAACCGAACTCAATCTTTAATATAACTTATATAAAACAATAAATTACATTAACGAGTGTTCTTAAAATCCCTGTGGGATGGTTTAATATTTTGAACTTTTCAGCCCTCTTTTTAAGGGCACTTGATCACATGTGAAGAAAATAGCGCACTCCATATACGCCAACTATTTAAATTCATGTTATATTATTTTGCCCCGCCTCCCCATCCGCCGCCATTTTGATAGATGGTATGTTTTTTGCTATATCAGATGTGTAACCTAATAATTTTTTCATTTTTTTCTTCATAAAAGCTATCCGGTGACCACGGATAGCTTTTTATGTTTACAGCATCCCATTCTCTATTTGTTCCATCCAACGTGATTACGTATTGACAGCATGATGTGGATATCTTATAAATCTTAATACTAACTCTTTGGATCTATTGATTTTTTTATGGACATATACCGGGAGAAGCCCATGAATCCATTAAGCGAAAGAAGAACCCATGCTCGAAAAACATGCCTGCTCTCCGTTGACTGGTCAATATCGAATTGTGTATATACCAACGCCATTCGAAATGTTAGCAGCGGCGGGATATTTATCGAAACGACGGAACCATTCGAAGCAGGGCAAGATATCACGCTCCGGATACTGGCTCCGGAACATTTGAAAAAAATCAGTGGGCTCCACGCAAAAATTGTTCGTGTGGAACCAGAAGGCATCGCCGTAAAATTTTTAAACGACGACGACCATCAGCAGGGTCTGATCTCCTTGCTGATAGAAAGCCTTTAACACACCAGGATCTCCTTCCCATTTTATAATTTCCACCGTAACGATTCAGTATGGCCTTGCTTTAGCTGTAAAAAGGCCCTTTTGGTTGACATTCACTTTTTTTTCGAACGAGAGTTTCGAAGGCTTTTCGCTATCTTGATGAATAGGCGCTGAATAGTTACGTGACTTAAAAAAGGCGGGCGGGGAGAAAGGATCCACCGCCAGCCTTGATGCGGCGACGCTAACCGCGACTCTTCTCTTTCACCAGATCGGCATAAATCGACCCTTTTTCAAGAGCCGCTATCTCTCGGAAGCGTTCATCCCTTTTCGCCTGTTCACCCAGCACATCATGGATGCACCCCAGATTAAACAGAGCCTCCTCTTTGACAAGAGATCCCTGCGCTTCAAGGACCTGCTCAAAATGAGTTTTCGCTTTCTCATACTCTTTTTTCGCCAGATAGACGTATGCTAGGTTCAAACGAATGATCGTGGCCAAGGAACGGCTATTGCTGAAATTTTTCAATGCTTTATCATACAATGGGATGGCTTCGTCAAAATTCCCCTCTTGAAAACAGCGGTTCGCATATCTTAAACCCGCGAATTGAACGGACCGGGTTCCTGAGTATGTATCAAAAAACGCCTTGTATTTGCTGGCGACTTCAGCGAATGGGAGTTCCGGAACGCCGTCACCTTCAGACTGGGAGACAATCTTTCCCAAGGCGACCGATGCATTAACCGTCTTATTTTTCATATGATAATACAAACCGGAAGCAAGGATCACCCCTGCAAAAAAAACAATCAGACCGACGATGACCTGGCTCTTATACTCAAGGACTCTTTCAACTCCTTTTTTTAAAAAAACCTCCACCTCATCCGGTTCCATCAACTCTTTTTTTCGTGAAAGACTCACTTGCGCCATATCGTACCCCTGATTAAAATTTGATTAATAGTTCCATAAGCCCCATCCCTGAATCCGCAGAGGAAGAGAACAGGACAAAAAACGATCACCGCGCTTCATTGACCATCGTTTTAATACGCACCCACCCCTCATGGGGAATCTTCGCACCCAGCACCTGGCAGACCTCATAGCCGCAGGCGGAGGCGATTTTCCCGCATGTT
>JAGVHJ010000161.1 GCA_020056645.1 Desulfobacterales bacterium | reverse complement strand
GATCCGTCCACAACGGCGGCCTGTTCAAACGGCTGTAGCTACTGCTGCCATATGCAGGTGAAAGTGACTCCCCCTGAGGCGTTTTTTATTCTTCAAAATATTTCGACCCATTTCACCGCCAAAACTCGCGATCGGTTGTTTAAAAGAATCGACAACAATCGGGTCCTCACCGAGGGAAAGAGTCTGGAAGAGCGTGTATTAATCAAAGATCAAACGCCATGTGTTTTCCTGACACACCACACATGTGATATATACCAGGCCAGACCCATGATTTGCCATGCCTGGCATGCGTTGGACAAAAGCGCCTGTGTTATTGCCTATCAGTCAAAAAATGCAGACGCCGAAATCGAAACCCTTCCATCCAGAAATTATGTATACAGCATGATCCGGGAGGCCATTGAGGATATTTGTATGGAAAGGAGCTGGGAATATGGCATCTTCGAGCTTCCCCTTCTCATGGACATGTGTCTTCATTTGAACAACCCGCTTCACAACTGGATCGTCGGGAATCGATTGTTTGATCTGCAATAGTAGGGGGCGAATCTCCATCAGAATTCCACTTTGCCATTTAATTTTATTTCCGTTATAATGCGGCTATTTTCCTATGGCAATCCGTTGCCGCTCAGAACCACTTCTTCCAATCCACCATTTCAGTATTCAAGGAGGCATGTATGGCGAAAGAGAGACTAACTATCACCAAGATGATGGCGATCGTGTTTTTAACCGCATGGATATGGATTTCAGGGTGCGGCGGATCGAGTTCGGATGAGGCCAAGGATTCGTCGACGACCGACGGAGAGTATACGGCGGTTGCCGCTGACTTTGAAAATTCGGCGGATGCCGCCTCTGCCTCAGCGCTTGTCACCAATACGTCGACTCTCACCTACTCCTCGGCCCAGGAGGATCTTATCTCTCTGGTTTCAGGTCTTTCCATTAAAGAAACGGTTAAAAACACCGGGGCCCGGCCTGCTGGTTCCACGAAAGAGCTCTATGACAATAACGGGTGCCCGGTGATCACCACCGAAGGAACCATCGTGGATCGCCTGCTGATCATTACCTTCGAGGATGCGTGCGACATGAATGGGATTCCAGTTTCCGGCGTCATTTCAGGCCAATGGGACTATTCGAGCACATCGGAGGGCCTCTTGATCGATCTTGAACTCAATGATTTTAAGGTGGATGACCGGTCGGTGGATGGTGAGATGCTTCTTGAAGCCGATGTGTCCGATAAGGCAGAGTTATCGATTGATGCGGACCTGACCCTCATCAACGCCGAACAAAAAAGCACAACCATCACCGTGGATAATCTCTCGGTTCTTTGTGACTTCAATTCAACCAATACCGATCCGGAGGACGATCAATACACCATGAACGGAACCGGTCAATATACCGATGCGGATGGAAAGATCTACAGCCTGACCTTCACCAACGTGGTCTCCACCTTTTTATGCTATTACCCGGTCTCGGGAACAGTGAAGATCGTCAGCACAAATCCTTCCTACACGGCTACCGTCGATTTTGGGTCAGGGAGCTGCGATAGCAAAGCGGTGATCACCATTGGAAGGCAAACCAAGGAGGTTGATCTGAGCGAGCCCCTGGATCTTTAAAGGAATCGGCTTCGAATCATCCACGCCTTGCGGAAAACCCCCCGCAGGCGTGGAAATGCCGCCATAATAGTCAGGCGTTTTTTTTAACCTCTTGGGTGTTAAACGGGTTTGATACGGCCATGGATCTGAGCGGCTTCCGAAATCATCCGGTCGAAGAGCTCCTTGATCGTGGGGATATCCCGGCACAACCCCACCCCCTGCCCACAGGAGATCATACCGATATCAAGATCCCCCTCCCGGTACATTTTTCGAGCCTTGTCACCGGCGGCTGCGGCGAAAATTTCGTCCAGTCCCGCCTGGGCCGCTTCAAGTTCCAGAATCCTCCGGGCGCAAGTATTGTCCCACACCCGATGGGTGGCGCCGATGGAGCGCATGGCTAAAATCGTGTCGGTTTCCACAGCCTTCACCAGGGCGTTTTTCAGGTTGTCGTGAATGGGCGCTTCTTTGGTCATCAATAACCGGGTTCCGATAATGACCCCTTCCGCTCCCAGAGAAAGGAGGGCGAGAAATCCCCGGCCATCGGATACGCCGCCGCCGCCGATGACAGGAACCTTGACCGCATCCACAACAGCGGGAACCAGGGGGAGAGTCGCCACATCGAGTTTGCCGGTGGCGCCGCCGTTTTCATACCCAACCACGGTGATGATGTCGGCCCCCATTTTTTCGACCTTCATGGCGTATCGGACCCCCACGCATTTATGGATCCAGGTCATGCCCGCCTTTTTCCACTTCTTATATAGGTTCTCCGGAGCCGAATGGCCCGAGGTCTCGACGATCCGGACGCCTTTTTTGATCATGATTTCCGAATAGGCCTCGTTGTCCGCAGGCATGAGACCGGGAAAGAGATTGATGTTGACCGCCACGGGTTTGTCCGTGAGGGACAACAGTCTGTCGATGGCCGCCTCGAACGCCTCGTTGGATTTGTAAATGGCGGAGGCCAGAACGCCAAGCCCGCCCGCGTTGCTCACAGCTGCGGCGAAATCCGCGTCCGTGATCGACATCATGGTTCCGCCGATAATGGGGTATTTGATGCCGAGCATCTCGGTTATTTTCGTCTTAAATAGCATCGTCCTCTCCTTTTTATCTGGTGATCAATCCAGCGAACCGCAGCAGGTGGCCAAAGCCAAACACTATCAACCAGAGCCTCATCGTGTAAAACCATCGTGTTATTTTCATGACCCATCCTTTTATTATCAGGCGAAAAGCGGCTGCAACCCCAGGGCGAAGGCCATTTCACCCTCAATCGATAGCTTGCCACCCAGGAAGAGCTGAATGGGGCTCTCTTTCTTGCTACTGACCTTGTTGGCGTCTTCCATGGAGAGGCTCAGGGTCGCCTTGGGAGATTGGGCGCCATTAAAGGTGGCTCCGATCTCGGATATGGAGCCATCCGCATGTTTCATCTTGAAAATGCTGGTTCCTTTTAATCCGGAGAGGATGGTGTATTTATCCCGGCTCAGCTGATCCTGCATATTGATCAGAAGATCGATGTTTCCCATGTCCGCAAGCTTCGCCATGCTGTCAAGGGGAATTGCGAGATGCACCATGGGATTTTGAATGGCCCCTTCCTTCACATCGAAGTTGACCCCGTCTTTGATATGATAACTATACAGTGTGCCGGACACATCGACGGTGAGCGTCAGTTCCGTTCCTTTCAGCTCATTTTCCAGCCCCCTCATCTGAAGATAGATTCCGGCCAGCTTGGGTATGAATTGTGTCAGCAGTTCTTTTACATTGACGGTGATGGTAAAGGTTTGTTCGGACATGGTAGGTACTCCTTTCATAATCAAATAATAAATTTAATGTGTTTGCTTTGGGCTGACGTATCAACCGCGTTTCAATCGCCAAAACATTTTGTACACTCGTATAATAGTGACTTTAAAAATCATGTCAAGTATTTTTTGTACAGATGTATAATATATTTTCAGGAGAGTTTTTATCTAATTCCATTGTAACTATTCAGTATGGCGTTGCTTTACCGTGAAAATGCGACCTATTTAGAAAAAACTTCCCCTATCACTG
>JAGVHJ010000160.1 GCA_020056645.1 Desulfobacterales bacterium | reverse complement strand
TAAAAAAAGTCTAAATGCTGAGAACAAAATGTTGATGAAAAAAACAAATTTTGACCCAGAAAGACTTCAATTTGCTAAGAAATTGAAAGCAAATGATGATTTTGCACCATGCCCTGTTAATGATGGTGATGAGTTGTATCCAAATGGCATTTTTATTTTTAATATCACAAAAATGATTGACTTTTTGAAGGCAAATCCCACTGCAATTGAAAATGTGGAAGTAGAAGTAAGTGATTTTCCCATATGGATTTCATCTATCAACAAATCTCATGTTGATTCGGTAGATGTATCTTTACCTGTTATAATAGCAGAAATTTCGCCTGGGATCTTTCATTTGATTGATGGCAATCATAGAATGGAAAAAGCTCGCAGAATGGGGATAGAAAAAATCTCAGCATATAAATTTTATGTCGAACAGCACTTAAATTTTTTAACAGAAAAAAAAGCATACTATAGCTACATAGATTATTGGAATGGGAAATGTCCAGAATAAAGGTGCGAATCGGTAGCCGGGGTTTTTTCTCCACGCTTCACAAAGATCACCGAGTCGTAACCGGGTAGTGAATGCCACCCCCCATTGAATAAAGAACGTTTTTGTGACTACCGGAATTTGACCGGAGAAACAAAAAAAGGGGTTCCAACAGAACGCTGAAACCCCTTGAGTGCACTGGTGCGCCCGACACGACTCGAACGTGTGGCCTGCGGATTCGAAGTCCGACGCTCTATCCAACTGAGCTACGGGCGCAAAAAAGTTAACATGGGGTGAGTGAAGGGGCTCGAACCCTCGACATCCAGGACCACAACCTAGCGCTCTGCCAGCTGAGCTACACCCACCACAAGAAACGCCATTTCATAACAAATTGTTTTCTCCATTTCAAGAAATTTTATTCTGACACCGAAAAAAAATGGCGGCATCGGTTCCCCATGAAATAACGAGGAGGCATCCTTTTGACCTCAAGTCGCCATGGAGATTAAAAGAGAATCTCCACCGAAAGATCACAGGCGACCCCCGTATTCAGGAAGGTGTATTCGGCATTTTCCGGACCTGCAAAAATGTCGAGGTTGAACGACACAATAAAATGATCGACGGGCTCATAGGAAAAACCCGGAACAATGACAAAAGAGCCATCGTCCATGTTGGAGAGGATATTCAGGTTGAGAATCATATCGGGGATGGGGTATTTATTGATGGAGCCGAAAAGGGCGCTGTAGTATACGCCATGGTGATTGGGCTCATAAAGATCATTGAGAAGCAAGAGGGCGGTGGCTGCGGCATCGTTGAACAGGTTCTCCTCATAACCGCCGCCGTTATAGAAGCATTCATAAGTGAAGGTGATTCTGTCGCTCAGTTCATAATCGAATGTCTTGGTGAGGCCCAGACTCATCCTCCAGGCGTCTTTATTCTTTTCTTTCCTGAGAGCCGCATGATCCCCCGCCCCTTCTATCGAGACAGACTCATCCTGATGATGAAAAGAGGTCTCGCTGTTCACATAGATGCCCAAAAGGGTGGTCGAAAAATCGAAGCCAACGGCGTTTCCGGTCCTGCTCTTATGCCACGCCGAGAACGCGAGTTCGGTATTCCTGATAAGGAACTCGTATTTTCCGGCCATGGCCACGCCATCCATATTGTTCGCCGAAGAAAAATTGGTGAAGAGATAGAGGTTCTGCTGGGAGCCAAAGGGAACATGGAACCGCGCGCCATAGACCCCCTCCCGGTAGCGGTTCATGTCGAGGAACTCCCGTTTTTCTATGTTGATGAAATCGGTTGGATTCCAGAAGTAGGTCCGGCCCCATTTTAAGACCTGTTTTCCGATTCTGAAGTAGGCTTTTCTGCCGGCGTTCGCGTCGATAAAAAACTCCTTGACCCGCTCTTCGGTGTCAGAACCCCACGCCTCGGTTTCCCTAAACGATTCCGATTCCGATTCCGTTTCCACGCCGGCCCCCAGAAACGGCTGGGGCTCCTGGGCGATCGTTTCAATCGCCACATTCACGTATCCCTTGACGCCATTCTTAAGACGCACATCAATAAAAAAATCGCCTTCGCTAGCGTTTGACAATTGATTGGTATCGAAACGCCCCTTCTCATAGAGCCACTCCCGGCTCATATGGTAGACGCCTCTTGCCATGACTCTTCCGGAAAAAGTGACGCTCTCCTTTTCAAAGGTGTTTGACAGATTTTGTTGAAGAGATCCCTCCGATTCGATGAGCGCTTCCTCGCCGGAGAAGAGGGAGACCTCGTCGACCTCTTCCGCCCACGAGGCTCCACCAGGAAGGAGAAAAAAGATGAGTCCAAGGATCGCCCAGGAGATCCTACTTGCCGAGGTTTTCAAAATAGGCTTTTGTAAAAACCGAGTCATCGATTTTTTGGGTTGAGATGCCGGATATCTCCACCATGGTTTTATTCTTGTTTTCGAATTCATCTACAAAAAGGCCTTTTAAAAATAGATATTTACCGTTAACGATGGTGTATTTTAAAAAATAGCCGGTCTCCATGAGGGTTCCGGACAAGGAGTAGGATTGCTCCTTTAAGGGAAGGGAATTCTCTTTTCCCACCCAATAGACAACGGTCGGGTACTGCACGTCATCCACCTTGGCGAGAAGCTTGAATTTGTAAACAGAGAGCTTTCCCAGCATCTCTTCGGAAAAGAGCTCGTTTCCTTTTCCATCGGTTTCCGGTTTATAGAGTTCGGTCAGCTTCCGTTTTTCGAAATCATCGGCGCTGGCGTCTGTGCCGCCGATGCTCTCATCCCTGCTGATATGCTGAAAGGTTCTTGTATTCCTTCGATACATCCAGAAGTTATCCTCAAACTTGAGGTAGCCGTTTCCTTTTTCCGCCTCTGGTTGCGTCATGAGAATCAAAAAAGAGTCGTCCGAATCCCTGCGGTAGTAAACCATCTCCATCACCTTGCTCCCCTGGTTCACCTTCTGCTGGGTTAAGGAGACCTTGGCGGTGAAGTCGCTCCCCAGCTCCATCTGATCGTCGATCGTTTTCATGATCCCGGAGACCCTTCCCTCTCCAAAAAGCGTTCCCGTTGAACCCAAAAACAAGAGTGTCCATAAGAAGAGCTTTTTCATAGCAATCCCATCCCTTTCTTTTTTTGCTGTCACTCAAAATGCCCGAGCGCGCCCGCGACACTCCTTCGGGCGGCCCTCCTCGATGGAAAATAGGCCGTGATCGCCGTAATAAGAAGGATCAGCCCCATGTTCAGGAGAATGCCCAACGCATTGGGTAAAAAATAGAGCCGGTGCTCCACAAGAAGAATATTCATGAAACTGGACGCGTGAATCTCCCACATTTCCAAGGCCTCCATGACGGCGAAGGCCATGATGGTTCCCGCAATCGTGGAAAGGAAAGAGAGCAGGAATGTTTCGGTGATAATCAGATTTCTCACGTCGCTTCGCCGCATGCCAATGGCCCGGACGGTTCCGATCTCACGGGTTCTCTCTTTGATGGTCATTCTGAGCGTGTTGACCACCCCGATCAGAATGATGAAAAAAAGAATGATCACCGCGATGAAGGTGATGAGATTGAGAACTCTCTCCAGTTTGATGATATTGCTTGCTGTCTCGTGCATGGTCCGGATATCGAGGGCCGCCACCCGATTTTTTTCGCAGATGAAATCCTTGAACTTCTTTTTCATCTCGTTGAAATCACGGCTTCGCTTCAGGAGGGCCCACTCCTGGGTCAATGCCGACAAGATCGATCCGGAGATCTCTTTTTCAATGGCTCTCTCTTGGGAAGGATCGATTTCCGGCAGGTGGGAGTAGTATGTCTTGTAGAACAGATGATCGCTCAGGAGAATTCCATTTTCGGGAAGCACGCCAGGCTCGGCCGTAAAAACGCCGGTGATCGTGAAGTCCCGCGTTGTATTCCCCGCTTCATACCGGTTTTTATAGGTCAGGGTGATCGTATCCCCTGGCGCCGCATTCAGCTCTTGACGAAGCCTATCGCTGATCATCACCCCTTTTTCAGAGAGGGAGGCGGCGATCTGGCCCTCCGGAATGGAGATCTCTTTGGCGATCCGTTCTTTGGAAAGCCTATCTCTTAGAAAGCCAACGGCCAGGCAGGGCGTCTTTTTTTCGGTTTCGCCAGCCCGGTTTGCGGAGAGAAAGAGCGCTCCTGGAATATAGGCCAGGCCCGGCTTAAGGAGCCCATGAAGCCTGTCCGCCTGTTCGATGGCGGTATGGGGCTCTTCAAGAATCACCTGGAGACTTCCTGTTTCCCAGGGCCGCAGCCCCCGGAGCATCTTGACGTTTTTTAGGCTCAGAAAGAATGCGAAATCGGTGAACATGTTCGCGGATTCCACGATGGCCGCGACCGTTAGAACGCCTGTCTGCTGCTGCCCATGGATGTTCTGCATCCGAATCCTCAGAATATCGTTGGTCTTGACGTTTAGAAAGTCGGCCTTGCTCTTGGAAAGCACGCACGGGTTCACTATTTTTGTATCGAAAAGCAGGGCGATATCCCCTTCAAGGGCGCGGAACTGATCCGAGAATCCTTTCAAATCCCCTTCCCCGATTCCTGCGAGCCAGCAGTTGTCGCTTTTTCCGTTGCCAATCACCCGGCAAAGAAGGCCCACATTTTCAATGATCTGCTTGACGCCGGTCACGTTTTTTCTGATGATCTCCTCGAACCGGGCCTTCTCCCGCATGAATGGGGCGCGCACATTGCCCGCCTCCACCAGGGCCACATCGATATGACCGGTCATGATAACGATGACCCGGTTGATCAGTGTGTCGGAAATGCCATGGGAAAAAGAGTTGGCGATCACGAGGATCATCATGCCGAAGGAGATGGCGATGCCCAAGAGAATATTCCGCCGCCTTTGGCGGACCAGGTTTCTGAAGGCGAGTTTGAGTATGAGATTCATTGGTTCTTCTATTTTCCGGTTTTCACCATCATGGAGGCCCCTCTCCTCTCCATCGTCACTCCCTTGAAATGGCGTCTATAGGCGTGATTCTCCGTGTCACGAAAATCGGATAGAGGGTCGAAAGCACGGTCACGATAAATAGTTGAAGAAGGGCCAGAAAGATATCGGCCACATCCAGATAGGGCCTGAACGAATTTCCCCCATAGAAAAGCTGAAGCATCTCATTGGTGGTGGAAAGATTCATCGCGGTCAACACCTGAACGGCGATATATCCCAGAACGATTCCCGCACCGCCAAAGGCGAACGCCAGAAGGGAGGTCTCCAGAAGAAACATCAAGGAAATGAAGCTTTTTCTAGCGCCCACCGCCCGCATCATCCCGATCTCTGGAACCCTTTCAATGGCGGCCATGCTGAGTGTGTTCATGATAATGATGACCGCCACAAAAAAGATGAACATGACGAAAATAAAGAGAGCGCCCTTCATGATCATCGCCAGGTCCGCCACCTCTCCCATGCCCTGCTTCCAGGTGATGGCCCTCACATTCAGGTTGGCCGTTTTCACGGCCTGATTCAACCGGTTCAATCCATCGGTGAGAGAGACGCGGGGCGCGAGCTTGATATAGATCTGATTGTAGGCTCCTTGGTCCACATCGATTTTTCCTTTTTTTTCGGTCTCCTTTTTCAGGGAGTCCGAATCATAGCTCTTTTCCCTATGGCCGCCCTTTTCAATCAGGGTGTCAGACTCGAACATACGGTTCAGGTCCGTCTCACCCATTTCCAGAATCGCCTGTGTTTCCTTCGTGATATCCGAACCCTTCTCTTCAGCCGTGAAATAACCGAAACACTCCCTGAAGGATTCGATATCGATCAGGTTGAAAAATCCCAGAAACTTGTTCAGGGCCTTGAATTTAATAATGCCTTTTACGGGCGCGAGAATATCGATGGTCGTATTCTTTTCACTGAATCCCATGAAGATCATCCGGTCTTTGACAGTCAACCGATCGCCCAGGGCCGCGGCCTCAGGGGCCAAATGCGCCCGGTTCAATGGTTCATTTTCCGGCCTGATCCAATAGCCCAGAAGATATTGAAAGTTGAGCTCCCGGTTCAAATCCGTCAGCAGCATGCCCCGCTCGCCGGGGTTCGGGTATCGCCCCTCCAGCAGGTCGATATTGCCCGGAAACATCTTCTGGTACTCGGCAAAGTCGACTCCCAGGACAAAATTAAAATCGGGTTCGCCCCCCTCCTCGTTCAGAACCAGGGGCGCGCCAAAGGCGGCGGGCAAAAATTTTTCGATATAAGGCTCTCTGGTGAGAAGCGCTTTTATTGCCGCGTAATCACTGATGATTTCAACCGGTTCCGCCATGAAATTGAAGACAACGGCGTTGTTCTTCTGGTCACCGGAGATCAGGACCAGATCCCCGATGAAATTCTCCACAATATGGTGGTGGAGACCCCGGTCCATGCCGGTAATAACCGCGTTCCCCACCGTCATGATCACGGCCCCCAGGAGGAGAATGACGCCGATGACAATGCTTTTTCCTTTATGCCTGAAGATGTTTCTCCATGCGATTTTCAGGATTAAGAGCATATTTCTGGCCTTCTATCCGGCGATGACGCCATCCCTGATCTTGATGATCTGTTTTGCATATTTCATCACATCCGGGTCATGGGTCGAGAAGATAAAGGTGGTCTTCTCTTCCTCGTTCATTTTTTTCATGAGACTTAAAATGGATGCGCCTGTTTCGGAATCCAGATTGGCGGTGGGTTCATCCGCAAGGACAATATCGGGCCGGGTCACGAGGGAGCGGGCAATGGCCACACGCTGCCTTTGACCGCCGGACAATTCGGCGGGCCGGTGCAGGAGCTGCTCTTTCAGACCCACCGCCTCGATGAGCTTCGTGGCCCGTTCGGTGATTTCCCGCTTAGACTCTTTTTTCATCAAGAGGACGGGAAATTCCACGTTTTCCAGGGTGTTTAGAACCGGTATCAGGTTGAAGGTCTGGAAGATAAACCCGATTTTATATAGCCTGAGATCGGTCAGGGCGTTGTCGTCCAGATGGGTGATGTCATGGCCCCCCACCTTGATGGTTCCGGAGGAAGGGTGATCGATGCATCCAATGATGTTGAGAAGCGTGGTCTTCCCGGACCCGGATGGACCGATGATCGAAATAAAATCCCCTTCATGAATAGTGAGCGTGACCCCCCGGAGGGCGTGAACGATCGTATTCCCCAAGGGATACTGCTTGGTTATGTTTTCCATTTCAATGATATTCATCCGGGCTCTCCTGAGATGCGAATTTTCTGCTTTCCCGCCCCACATTCCGCACAATGTATCAGCCTAAATACACCATGGAGGTCTGAAAAGACAACAAAAATCGCCCGCAGGGTAATCGCATTTGGGACGCGCCCCCTTCGGCCCTGCCGGGGGCCAACCTTTTGAAAAGGGTGCCAAACATATCAAAATAAAGGTTCCATAAACACCCTCTAAAAACCTATTCGCCCCGCTTT
>JAGVHJ010000300.1 GCA_020056645.1 Desulfobacterales bacterium | reverse complement strand
GGAGAGGATTCGATTGAAAACTCCTTTGCAGGGCAGTACAGAAGCGAACTCAACGTTTCCCGGGAAGGGGTTTTCGATGCCTATAGGGAGGTGGTGGCGAGCAAATACAGCGTCAAGGCCATTTCCTACAAGTTGAACCGGGGGGTCAGGGATGAAGATCTCGCCATGTGCGTGGGGTGCATGGAGATGGTCGAGGCCGTGGCCGGCGGTGTTCTTTATTCCCGGAACCCGGTGGACCAAAAAGACGCTTCCGTCTATATCAACGCGGCCTTGGGCCTACCCAAATCGGTGGTGGATGGCCACGACGCCTGCGATCTTTTTGTTGTCAAAAGATCTGGAAATCAGGAATGGGGTGCTTCCGGGCATGATGGTGCGGACCCGGACCCTCTTGAGATCCGGGCCGATATTCGCGACAAGAGATATCAGGTGGCCTGCCGAGAGACCGAAGGGGTTTGCCGCGAGGAGGTGACGCCGGATATGAGAACACAGCCCGCACTGGGTGAGGAAAAGATCCGGGAGCTATTCCAGATCGCCATGCAGATCGAGACCTATTACCAAACCCCCCAGGACATCGAATGGGCTCTTGACCGGCAGGGCCGTATTTTTATTTTGCAATGCCGTCCTTTAAAGCAGATCCAGGCGGGAGAAAGGAGCGGCTCCGATGACCTTTTAGAGGGAACCGCCCCACTGGTGCGGAGCGGAGTGACGGCAAGCCCCGGTGCGGGAGCGGGAGAGGTTTATCACGCGTTCAAACGAGCCGATATCCTCCATTTTCCCGCAGGGGCGGTTCTGGTGGTCGAACAGGCGCTGCCGGCCTGGGCGAGTTTGATTAACAGAGCCTCGGCCGTGGTTTCCGAGCAGGGTAGTTTCGCCGGCCATCTCGCCAACGTGGCCCGTGAATTCAATGTGCCCGCGCTTTTTGCCGTCACGGATGCCATGAAACTTTTAAAACAAGGTGACCAGGTGACCGTTGACGCAGACCGGATGGCCGTTTATCCGGGAAGAATGGAGGCCCTTTTAAGAAGCAAAATCCGGGAGCGCCCCCTTATGGAGGGGAGTCCCGTTTACGAAATTCTTAAAAGCGTATCGGAGCATATTGTTCCTTTACACCTGTTAAACCCCGATTCCAGGGATTTTATCCCTGAAAAATGCCGGACCTATCATGACCTCACACGGTTTATCCATGAGAAATCCGTCAATGACATGTTCTGGTTCGGCAAGGAGAACGATTTCAAAGAGCGCTCCAGCAAGCAGCTTCATTATCATGTGCCCATGAAGTGGTGGATTCTGAATCTTGATGATGGATTTAGCCAGGAAATTCAGGGAAAATACGTTAAAATCAACCATATCGTTTCCATTCCCATGCTGGCGTTCTGGAAAGGGTACACCGCCATTCCATGGGATGGCCCCCCGCCCCTTGACGGAAAAGGGTTCGCGGCGGTCATGTTTCAGAGCACAGCGAAACCGGCCCTTGAAGCGGGTATGCCCTCCAAATATGCGGACAGGAACTATTTCATGCTATCTAAAAATTACTGTAGCTTGAACTCCAGGCTGGGGTACCACTTCTCCACCATGGAGGCCCTGGTGAGCGATCGCTCTTCCGAAAACTACGTCAGCTTCCAGTTCAAAGGAGGGGCCGCGGATGTTGAACGGAAAATAAAACGGGTGCATTTTATCGGCGAGCTTCTCGAACGCTATGGGTTCAGAGTCGAGGTGAAACAGGATCACCTTCGGGCGCGGCTTGAAGGACAGTCCAGGGAATACATGGAAAAACGGCTTCAGATGCTGGGATATCTGACCCTCCACACCCGCCAGCTGGATATGATCATGACCAATCCTTCACGGGTGGTCTATTACAGGGATAAGATGATAAAGGATATCGATTCGCTTCTCGCCGCATGAAACAGCGGGAGACGCGGCAAGGAATGAAATAAGGAAACGGTTCGCCAATTGTGAAAACAAGGAGTTTATGACCATGGAAGACGAAAAAATAAATCTATTAATCATAGATGACGAGGAACGGTTTCTCCATACGACTCAAAAGCTGCTGGAAAAAAGAGGCGTTCATACGCTAACCGCCATCAGTGGAACGGCGGGGTTTGAAATTCTCGAGTCCCAGCCGGTGGATGTGGTGATTCTCGACGTTAAAATGCCCGGCATGAGCGGCATGGGGGTTTTAAAAAAAATCAAGAAGGAGTTCCCGGACATTGAGGTGATCATGCTGACCGGCCACGCAACGGTCAAGAGCGCGGTGGGCGGTGTTAAGCAGGGCGTCTTCGATTATCTCATGAAACCCTGCGATATCGATGAACTATTAAGAAAAATTGAAGCGGCCCATGCGAAAAAGAAAGGGGGCGGCGGTAAATAAATGTGAAGGGATTGCCCGGTGTCTTGTTCGTCCTTGAAAAGGTTTTTTAGTCAGCGTGTAACTGATTCAGGGCGGTGTTAAATCGCGGCCAAAGCTCTTCTGCCGCCCATCTTGCTTCTCTTGTGTCATCGAAGCCGATATGCGCTGCGGAAGAGTCTGCTTGAACATAGGCGACAATCGCCATCCCCATACTGGCCAGGTAGTCTATTTTTAATTTTTCTGCACTGGAAAATATAGCCATATCAGACCGTTCTGGTGATATTTCGCCCTTGGAGAATTGCCTTTCATACTCTCGGGTTTCTGGAGTTTCGGTGACGATACGCCATTTTGTCTCCTGAATATTGGACTGAAGGCTCGCCCAGAATTGTTCTGTTGCGGCATTCGTGGAATAGTGAAAGATGATTGCATCAATTTCTCTATTTCTATAGATTCCTGTGAGTTGGCGTGGTTCGATCATAAAGGGTTGAACGGCTTTCCACCGCCTGATGCACGCTTCTGACGGAATATCTTCTCCATTCATCATGGTGCAGCAGGCCAAGGCGCTTAAAACCAAGAAAACAGAAATTGATGCGATCTTCATTCTTTTTTTCTCACCTATTCGTCAATGTGGCAAAAAGCCCGTTTTATTCGTTCCGCCCTCTTTTTTTGGGGGAGCTTCTTGGCTTTTTGCTGAACTGAACTGGCGACAACTCGGCCCAAGGGCCTCAAACTTCACCTATCCCTACCCAATGTCATAAAGTTAAGCGAATTCATTGACAATACTGGATTCCGGACCGTCGCTTTCCAGCGCGCCGTCCGGAATGACGCCCACGGGAAGGTGATATCGAAACCGCATCCTTCGGACCTTAACTGTATGACATTAAAAGCCGCGCAACCCATTATCACAACCGAATACCACATGACCACAATCGAGTAACCCATTCCCACAGCCAAGCAACCCATTTCCGTCATTCCCGCATGCTTTTGGCGGGAATCCAGCCCGGCGTTTTTTTCCTGGAATTTCGGGGACAGTATATATATTCCTTGACTTAAATTCAACAGCTGTAATAGGGCTTTTTCATGGCAAGAATCGCAAGAGTTGTGGCCGAAGGGATGCCGCATCACATTACCCAGGGATGGCGAGGGCACTTGTGGCAGGAGCGGTTTTCTTCTTTTATGATGGATGAGCGCTACCTGCTCGCCT
>JAGVHJ010000377.1 GCA_020056645.1 Desulfobacterales bacterium | reverse complement strand
GTGATTTTGAAGATAACGGTATAATGGGCGCAATTGAGGCGGCCTTCTAAAGAACAATATAGGATTGTAGACAAATGATGGAAACATCGGCAGGAAACAAGATGATTGCAGTAAAGGAAATCGCGCCGCTGCGTCCTGTGGGAAGCTCCCCGGATATGTGCATGGGGTGCGGCACTTGCTCGGCCGGATGCCCCCTGACCGGCATGGATGGATTTGACCCCCGAAAAATCGTGAGAATGGTCCTTTTGGGAAGAGAAGAGGAGCTGATTCAGTCCCACCTTCCCTGGATCTGCACCATGTGCGGCAAATGCGAGCACGCCTGCCCCATGGGCGTGAATATCGTTAACATGATCCGGACCATCCGGGGAATGGTGGAGCGGGACAAGGTTCCAGGCATGATTCATAAAGGCGTGGAGCTGTGCCTTTCGACCGGCAACAACCTGGGCCTTCCTGCCGAGGATTTTGTCTTCATCATTGAGGATGTGGCGGGTGAAATGGCGGAAGAGCCGGGCTTTGAAGATTTCAAGGTTCCCATGGATAAGAAGGGGGCGAACCTTCTCCACACCCTGCACAACAAACTGGTGAACACCCAGAACGAGGATCTGGTCCACTGGTGGAAGATTTTCCATGCGGCCAAAGAGGATTTCACCATCCCCAGCGAGAACTGGGAAGGGGTCAACTGGGGGCTTTTTTCCGGGGATGACCCCGCCATGAAAGTCGTAGTGGGACGGATCGTCGAACACATGGATCGGCTTGAGATCAAGAACCTCATGTATCCCGAGTGAGGGCATGCCTACATGGCGACCCGGTCAGGGTTGCTCAGATGGTTTCCGGAGTTTTTCGATAAATACAAGGCCCTTACGGTCTTCGATCTGTTGGTGGAGTATATCCGATCCGGCCGGATCACGCTGGATAAATCCCGCTTCCCCATGCGGGCCACCTACCACGAGCCTTGTAACTATGGACGCAAGTCCGAAGAGAAGTTCGGCCATGGGTATTATGACGAGGCCCGTTTTATATTGGATAGTTGTCTGGAGGATTGGGTGGAACTTTATCCGACGAAAGCAAATGATTTCTGTTGCGGTGGTGGCGGCGGAACCCTCCTCACCCCCTATCAGGATGCGAGAACCCGCTACGCCCGGAGAAAAATGGATCAGATCAAACGGACCGGCGCGGAGCTGCTTGTTCTTCCCTGCCACAGTTGCCATGGCCAGATCAAGGCCGTGAAGGAGGCCTATGGCATGCCGGACCTGGAGGTGAAATATCTCTGGGAGGTGGTGGCGGAAGCCATGGTGATCACCTCCTAGAGATATGGTCTTTAAGTATCGTATCAGTGCAGAAGATTGTACTGGACGATGTACGCCACAACACCCGCGAAATATCCCGCAAGCGCAAGGGGTCCGATGCGCCTGGCGTACCAGAAGAATTCAATTTTTTCGATCCCCATGGCGGCCACGCCCGCAGCCGATCCGATGATCAGCATGGAGCCGCCTGTTCCCGCGCAGTAGGCCATGAACTCCCAGATAAACGTGTCGGCGGGGAATTGGGAGAGCGGGTACATGCCCATGGAGGCGGCCACGAGGGGGATATTGTCCACAATGGCCGACATGATGCCGATAATGATGACGATGAGAGATTGATTGCCCAGTTTGGCGTCAAGCCAGTGGGCGAGCTGGGGGAGCATGCCGTTGGCGGAAAGGGTGGCGACCGCTAAAAGGATGCCGATGAAAAAGACAACAGAGGCCATGTCGATCCGCTTGAGGGCCTTGGCCAGGGTCAGGTGGTCTTTCTCTTCTTCCGGTTTGTTGCGATGGAGAATCTCCCCCACCAGCCAGACAAAGCCCAGCGCCAATAAGATGCCCAGATAGGGTGGGAGATGGGTGATGGACTTGAAAATAGGCACGAAAATCAGAGCACCCATTCCGAGAAAGAACATGAGGGTTTTTTCGAACTGGGTGGTGGCGACCTCGCCGTCTTCGATCTTCTCTGGAGGGACAACGTTTCCTTTGAGGAAGAAAGAGGCGAGGAGAAGGGGGACCAATAGGTTGATCATGGAGGCGATCCAAACCGTTTTCATGATATTGACCGTGGTGATCTGGCCGCCGATCCAGAGCATGGTGGTGGTCACATCGCCGATAGGGCTCCATGCGCCGCCGGCGTTGGCCGCGATGACGATGATTCCGGCAAAAAAGAGGCGTTGGTGATGGTCTTTCAGAAGCCGCTTCATCAGGGTGACCATGACGATGGTGGTGGTCATGTTGTCGAGAATGGCGGACAGGAAAAAAGTGATAAAGCTGATGATCCAGAGAAGGCTAATCATCTTGGTGGCCTTGATCCGGGAGGTGATGACCTCAAAACCGCCGTGGGAGTCGGTGACTTCGACAATGGTCATGGCGCTGATCAGGAAGAAAACAATGGCCGCGGTTTCGGCCAGTTTTTCCGTGAGCTGGTGGGTGATTTCTTCCACCCCGCCAGGGCTTGCCAAAGAATAGAGGGTCCACATCAATCCCGCCGCGAGAAGCGCCGAGGCGGATTTGTTGATCTTGATCGGGTGTTCAAGGGCGATCATCGCGTAGGCGATGACGAATACGACGGCAACCATGGTCATCATAAATGAATCTCCTTCTCTATGGATAAACAAGTAAACGCTTAATTATATAATTGCTTTATATAGTTGTTCCGTTAAAGGGGCGCATGGTATCATGCCTTTTGGGAAGAGTAAATAAATAATAAAATGATGCTTCATTTTCAGATATCAACGATTACTGGTTGAAAAAAGGAGTCCGGATTGATATAGATCTTTTTCAGATAAGGATAGGAATAAAAGAAGGTTTTTTTGGTCGGGGCGAGAGGATTTGAACCTCCGACCACTAGACCCCCAGCCTAGTGCGCTACCAGACTGCGCCACACCCCGATCAAAAACTTGTGGGTTCCTAACATTTAAAAATGAACATGTCAAGGATTTGAATACGAATCGTGTCAAAGAGTAAAAATATCATCGTTCCACAGGGGTTGATGGCGGGAGATAAGATCGGGGTGACGGCCCCGGCGGGGATGGTCAACATCGACGAATTCCACCAGGGGGTCGATATTTTGAACACCCTGGGGTTTGAGGTCGTTATTCCAGAGGATCTTTTCAGCCCCTCTTCCTTTCTCGCCGGTTCAGACGGGCATCGGGCTCATATTTTCAACCGGATATTCGAGACGGAAGAGATCAAGGCGGTTTTCTGCGCCAGGGGAGGATTTGGCGCCATGCGCATTCTACCCCTCATCGATTTCCGGCTGATCCGGAAAAACCCGAAGATGGTGATCGGTTTCAGCGATATCACCGCCCTCCTTGTTAATATCTATCGGAAAAGCGGGATATGGACCTATCACGGACCCGTTGTGACCACCTTGACGGAAGCGACCGAGGCGGCGATAACCGCCCTGAAAAACGCCTTGGCCGAAGGCGCCTCCTACCAGACGCGCGTTGATAAGCTACGCGCTCTTTTTCCAGGCCGGGTGGAAGGGCCGCTGATCGGCGGGAATCTCGCCACCCTATGTCATCTGACCGGAACCCCCTATGCGCCCTCCTACGACGGCCATATCCTTTTTATAGAAGACATCGGAGAACCACTCTATAAAATTGACCGCATGCTCTCCCAGATGGAGCTCGCCGGTTGTTTCAAGAGAGTGCGGGGCCTCGCCCTGGGGTCGTTTGAACATTGCGGCGACCCACAACCCATATACGATCTGATCCATGAAAAATTTGAAAAATATGGGGTTCCCGTGGTTTCAGGACTCCCCCTGGGGCATATTCCCGAAAATATAACGATCCCCATTGGCGCTTTTTCCATTCTGGACGCGGATAACGGCTCAATGACCATCCATCCATCGATCACATGACAGCGGCTCTGATCGAAAACATGATGAATGAGGCTCTCCTCGAAGGCGTGTTTCCGGGTGCGGTTCTTCTTTCGGCTTCGGGCGGTTCGATTCAATTCCATCAGGCGTTTGGCCGGACAAAAAACCATTCCGGCCAAGTAGTAACCGATCAGGTGTTTTTCGATCTCGCATCCCTGACAAAACCCCTTGCCACCACCCTTGCGATCATGAAATTGATTCAATGGCGGCGGCTACAGCTCTCGGATCGGCTCGGCCATCTTTTACCGGTTTTTGAAAAGACGGATAAAGCGGGGATAGAGGTGCGCCATTTACTGACCCATACATCGGGTCTGCCAGCCTATCGGCCCTATTATGAAATCTTGGCGGGGGTTCCTTTTACCGAACGGGGAAAGCATCTGCGCCAGCTCCTCGTTCAAGAACCCTTGACCGCATCGCCGATGGTGCAAACCTGTTATAGTGATATCGGGTTTATGATACTCGCTTGGATCATCGAGCATCTATCCGGAAAACGCCTCGACGCCTTTGTGACGGAGGAGATTTATGGCCCCCTTGGGATCGGCCAGCTCTTTTTTCCGGGGGTGAGCGAGGCGGGCGAGCCCAGGGCGGAAGCGGCCCATTTCACATATGCCGCGACGGAAGTGTGTCCGTGGCGGATGCGTCTTATAGAAGGTGTGGTTCATGACGACAACGCCTATGTCATGGGAGGCGTCGCCGGCCATGCGGGTCTCTTTGGGACTTCGGCCGGAGTGTATCAATTATTAAAGGTGTTGCTTTCGGTCTACACGGGAAAGGGAGAGAGCGCTATTTTCGACAGGCGGCTTATTAGACTTTTTCTGACGCCCCAGGGGGGCACGGGAAGAGCCTTGGGCTTTGATCTCCCTTCCAAAAGCCATTCAAGCTCCGGAACCTATTTTTCCGAATCCAGCGTGGGCCATCTGGGCTTCACCGGGACGTCATTCTGGATCGATCTGGAAAGGGAAACAATCGTTATTCTTCTTACAAATCGGGTCCATCCGACCCGGAAAAATGAGAAAATCAAAGCGTTCCGGCCGAAAATTCATGATGCGGTCATGGAAACGATCCTCTCCGGTAAAAAAAATTTTTAAGATTGAATTCCCGGAATGTTTCAAGTATGAGATCAGATAAATATTTTCTCCTTGTAAGTGATATCCTGTTGGGCAGCCTCTTTTCGGTATCAGGGGCTAAAAGATTTCAACTTTAAATTGCATCTGTATGTGGATAAAGGGGCGTTATGAGTCTTGTCGATTCGTTATTAGGCGTTTTCTCAAGTGATTTGGCGATAGATCTTGGTACGGCGAATACGCTGGTCTACGTGAAGGGCCAGGGGATTGTGCTGAGTGAACCTTCCGTTGTCGCGGTTAGAACGGATAACAGGATGAAAAATAAGGTTCTTGCGGTTGGGATTGAGGCTAAAAACATGCTTGGCAGGACTCCAGGAAATATCATTGCCATCCGTCCCATGCGCGATGGGGTGATCGCCGATTTTGAGGTCACCGAAGCCATGCTCAAACATTTTATTCGAAAAGTCCACAACAACCGTCGAACCTTTGTCAGACCTCGAATTATCATCGCTGTTCCTTCAGGGATCACCCAGGTCGAAAAACGCGCGGTTAAAGAATCGGCCGAATCCGCCGGCGCCCGTGAGGTTTTTCTGATAGAAGAGCCCATGGCCGCCGCCATAGGCGCGGGTCTTCCCATTACAGAGCCCACCTGTAACATGGTCGTGGATATCGGCGGAGGCACAACGGAAGTGGCGGTCATATCCCTGGCGGGCATCGTTTACAGCCGGTCGTTGAGGGTCGCGGGGGATAAGATGGATTCGGCGATCATGCAGTATATCAAGCGGAAATACAATTTGCTGATCGGTGAGAGAACCGCCGAAATTATCAAGACAACCATCGGAAACGCCTATCCGGACCCGCAGAATCTGGAGACCATTGAAGTGAAAGGACGGGACTTGGTTTCTGGAATTCCGAAAATTCTGGCCATCGATTCAGAGGAGATCCGCGTCGCAATCAGCGAGCAGATAGACGCCATTGTCGAGACGGTGAAAATCGCTCTGGAACAGACCCCTCCGGAGCTGGCGGCGGATATTGTAGACAGGGGAATTGTGCTTACCGGTGGAGGAGCGCTTTTGACCAATCTGGATAAGCTGCTCAGGGAAGAGAGCGGCCTGCCGATAACGGTTACGGAGGATCCGCTCTCAACCGTGGCGCTGGGTTCGGGCAAGGCGCTGGATAGTATTGAAATCTTAAGACAGGTTGTAATCTCATAATCCATGTTTTCAAAGAAAACGGTGATGATTACCACGTTGATCATTCTGATAGCGGCCAATATTCTTCTCTTAACGGTCTCCAGAAGAAATCGGTTGCCGACAAGCGATGTGGGGCCCGTTGCGATTACGATCGTGGGACCCTTTCAGAAACTGGTGTCGGTCACGATGGATCGAGTGAACGATATTTGGAAACACTATTTTTTTCTTATTTCCGTGGCCCGAGAGAATGATGAACTTAAAAAAGCCT
>JAGVHJ010000325.1 GCA_020056645.1 Desulfobacterales bacterium | reverse complement strand
TGGCCAACGAAATACAATGATGGGAACCAATCTCTATAAGGAACTGGTACTGAGATGTCGGTCTTTCATCTAATTGATGAGGCAATATTGTTGATCGGATTAGAAAAATTCCAGAATACGATACAATAAGATCTTAGATAATAAGTTTAAAAATCTGCTTTATCTTGAAACCGATACATAAAGTAAAAGGAGTCATGTCATGAAAGTATGGTCGAAAGGTCTTGGGAAAACGGAACTTTTAGCTGATTGTAGATACTATGAGGTCGCCAAAGATCCAGATAGCGATAACGTTTTTATCATTGGTAATATAACAGATCCTGTTAACTGGGAGTTCCGCGCCATTCTTGAACCGGAAGATGTCCCCGGTTTTATGAAGTTGGTTTTTAATGGCTGTATGTTGAAACTTATTTTTAAAAACATGCACCGCTATATTATCTACCTCTTCAATCGGCGGAAATATCAAGATCCCAACCATGAGAATTTGGAAGAAAAAGTTGCATCTGCATATGATCGTATGATGAAGGGAAGGTCCAGGCCAGAGCATTTGAAGGCTTAAGCGGTGAATAGGCAGGTAAAGAGTTTGTTAAATGGAATAGGCAAACCCAAATTATAGTGGATTGATGTTACGGAGGAGAGAAACACATGATCAATGAATCTTACGATGTGGTTATCATCGGGGGAGGACCAAACGGATTGATTTGTAGTGCTTATCTTGCAAAAACAGGGCTTAAAGTAGTGCTTCTGGAAGCGAGAAACGAAACAGGAGGCGGTCTTGAGACAACCGAGTTTGCCGGTCATAAATACAATACTCATGCCATCTACCATATGATGGCGGAAATTATGCCTGTTTATAAAGACTTCCGTCTGGATCAGAGGGGGTTGCGTTTCATCTACCCGGATGTCCAGACGGCTTATATCAGCAAAGCACACCCGCCCTTGATTTTTTACAGAGATCCAGAAAAAACAGCGAACCACATATCCTCCGTTTTTTCAGGAAAAGATGGCGATCTCTATAGAAAGATGCATGCGGATTTTAAAGAGTATACAGAGAAAATTTTGATCCCCGGTACTTATATCCCCGCGCTTCCACCCATCGAACAGATCCAGTTTCTTGAAAATGCCAAAGATGATGTGGGAAGAAGATTTTGTGAGATTATGGAGCTTCCTCCCATCGAGATTCTCGAAAAATATGGGTTCAGCGATCCGGTAAAAGCCGGGATTTTGAATTTATACGCCATGTGGGGGCTTTCTCCCTTTGACGCTTTGGGATATCTCTTTCCCCTCTATATCTACCGGATGACCCAGGCGGCCATATGCGTTGGCGGTTCCCACCGGCTCTCATCGGCCATCCACAAAGCGGTCATCGAAGGCGGCGGAAAGATCTTGGACAGCGCCAAGGTAACGAAAATTCTTCTTGAGTCGGGAAGGGTCTGCGGCGTACAACTGGAGAACGGCGATATCATAAGAACCAAGGCTGTTGCCTCCACCGTCGATCCCCAGCAGAATTTTTTAAAGTTTTTCGACAAGGGGCAACTCCCGAAAAACATTGTCTCCGCTGCGGAGAAGTGGGAATGGGAAAAGTGTGTTTTTTTTGGAACCCATATCTCCCTCAAGAATCCTCCGGTCTATATCGGAACCGCCTCCTGTCCGGATGCGAACAAGGCGCTGATAACATTTGTAGGAGAGTATGATACAGATGCCATCTGTGGTCATATCGACGAAATTGAACAGGGCCGACTTCCCGCAACGCCTTATGGACATACAACCTGTACGACGATTTTCGATCCCATTCAAGCGCCGAAAGGGTTTCATACGGCCAGGTGGGAATCGCTTGTTTCCTACGACCACGACTGGGAAGCAATGAAGTGGGACTATTCCGCCAAATGTATTGGTGAGTGGAAAAAGTATGCACCGAATCTTGAGCCCATCCACACTTTGACCTATCCGCCTACCTATATCGAAAAACGTCTTATCAACATGGTGAGGGGGTCGATAAAGCACGGGGCTTACTCTCCCCTTCAGATGGGATACTTCAGGCCCAATGAAGAGTGCTCCCGGTGCTATACCCCGATAGATGGATTTTACGTTTGTGGCGCGAGCACCTATCCCGGTGGAATGATTATTGGCGGTCCCGGCTATATTGGGGCCAATTTGATTGCGGATGATTTTCAGGTGAAGAAAGATTGGGAAGAACCTGAAAGCGTTAAGATCGCCCGAGCCAACGGACTTATTCCATAATAGAATGAAATGAAGGAGAGAAGACCATGTCAGAATATGATGTAATTGTTATCGGTGGTGGAATTAATGGCCTTACCTGTGCGGCTTACCTGGGAAGGGCTGGGTTGAAGGTGCTGATTCTGGAAGCGCGGGGGGAGTGTGGCGCCAATTGTGATGCGTGTGAACCAGGCATGCCCGGTTTTGTTCATAATCTTCACACCACCTGGATGATCACCGGCGCGAGTCCCTGCATGGATGAGCTTGAGCTTGAGTCTCATGGGCTTGAGTTCTCGACCACCGATGTCTGTTACGCCACTACCTTTTCAGATGGCAAAAATGTCTGCATGAACGGAAGTGATCCATTCAAAACCATCGAATATATTCGCGCTGTATCTCCAAAAGATGCAGACACGTTCACCAATTTGATATCTGTGGCCATGCCTTTGATTGATGAGGTGTGTCAGGGGTATCACGACGTGATCTATACGCCTCCCAAAAAGGAGACCATGGAGCGTTTCGGCAGGGTGGTCGAGGGTGTGTTAAAAGGGGTAGGGTTGAATTTCTCTTTTGAGGATGCATATAATAAAATGAATGGGTTTGATATCATGGATATGCTTTTTGAATCCGAGCATGTCAAATCCATGCTGCTCTCCTTGTCCTGGATTTCCGGACTTGCGCCCATCAATACCCAGATTGGCGTTTTGGGAGCATTCCTCGCGCCAATCACCGGGATGCTTATTCCGGTTCATATCTCAAAAGGGGGTGGGCATGGACTTACCCATGCCCTGGTAAAAGCAGCCAAACACTATGGTGCAACGATTCTTCCCTGCTGTCCTGTAGAAGAAATTATTGTTGAAAACGGGGTGGCTACGGGAGTAAGACTATCCGATATCTCGGTCTATCCGGGTAAGGTCATCAAAGCAAAAAAGATAGTCAGCAATTTAACAGTTGTTCCCACATTTATCGAAATGATGAGGAAAGAGCATATCGATCCCGGACTTTATGAGGCCATCAAACAATTTTCATATGAAGAACAAAATATTTTCAGTGTTCATTACGCACTGAAGGGTCAGCCGGAATTCGCGTCCGCAGGCTTCAACCGAAGCGTTCAACGATGCTGCATGGGATACTTCGGTTCCGAAAAGAAGGGAGAAATGAAGAAGTATAATGAGAATCTCGTAAACAGCGTCATTCATGATGAGATTCTCGCCAACTGGTTCATTCCCACCCTTGCGGACCCGACCCAGGCTCCTCCGGGCTGCCATACGGCGTTCGCCTGGTTCGATGTTCCCCCATCACCCAAGGCATGGAAGAATAGAGCACTGAATGGATTTGAGGCGTGGGATACGATCAAGCATGAACTGGCCGATGAGGTCACGGAACAGTTTGAAAAACATATTCCCGGTTTTAAAAAATTGATTCTTGACCGGATCATTTACACCCCCATGGATATGTTCAAGAACAATCCCTCCTCCATCAAAGGAAACTGGGCCGGAGGAAGCGTTATTCCGGAACAGTGGTATGAGAAACGACCGGTTCCCGGAGTTCTGAAAAAAGGAAGCGCATCCCGAACTTTTATCGAAAATCTCTACATTTCAAACTCCATACATCCCTATGGCGGTTCCCATCTTTCCTGCGGTTATATGGCTGCATCGGAGGTGGCGGAAGATATGGGCGTGAGGAATCAGTCATGGTGGAATAAACGGGCCATGGATTGGCACCTTCAGAATTCAGCAGTGAAAGTGCCGGTGAACCTGGGCGTGGATTCAAAGTGGAAATCGGTGGAATGAAACAGGGGGGATAGAGAGGAGGCGTAATGAAAAAAAAAGTCGTTGTGATTGGTTCAGGACCTGGAGGCGCAGCAACCGCCGCATTGCTGAGAAAGAAAGGCCACGCTGTGACGTTGATTGAGTCCCAACCATTTACCGGAGGAAGATGCGCCTCCTTCAGCAAAGGGGGGTTTACCTATGACTTCGGTGTTCATATGTTCAGCCGGGGAAATAGTGGCCCCCATGGAGAGGTCAACCGGATGCTGGAGGGCGGTCTTAGGTGGAAGACCCATGAACCCGCCGCCCGGGTGATGGGGAAGGTGGAATTTGATTTTCCCCTGGATATCCGGTCTTTCTTGACTCAGGTGAAGGTCGCCATGAAGTTGAATGTTAAACCAAGCTGTTATTTAGGCGCCTTCCGTCTTTTCAGAGCTCTTCTCAAAGGGGAGAGTATAGAGCGGCATGATGGAACCACTGTGGAAACTTTTGTCGACTCCTACACCGATGATGACAGAATACATCTTTTCATTAATTGCCTTTGTCAGCTTTACTTCGCACTTTCTTACAAGGAATCATCTGCCGGTGAATTCATGTGGTGTTTCAGCCGGATGTTCAACGAAGCCTCGTTCGGTTATCCTTTTGGCGCGTCAAAGGCGATTCCCGATTCTTTTCTGGAACGCTTCGAGCAGGCGGGAGGCATCCTGAAAATCAATGAGAAGGTGACGCGTATCGAAATAGAGAAAGGTGAGGTCAGAGGGGTCAGGACAGAAAAGGGATTTTATCCTGCGGAAGTAGTCGTTTCGAGCGCCGGTGCGCTTCCGACGATCCTTCTTTCGGGAAAGGAGCATTTCCCGGAAACATACACCACTTCCATCGAACAAAAAAAAGGCTCCAATGCCTATATCACCTTGAAATACGCGCTCGATAAAAAAGTAGTTCCCTATCCGACGGTTTTCTACATGCCCAATTTGCCAGGACGGGACGTCTTTCAATATATCGAGGATAAAACGGTTCCCGATGACGTTTATATCTTCATGCCGGTTCCATCCAATCAAGATCCGTCGCTTGCGCCTCCGGGAACGCAGCTGGTGATCGCTGGAACAGCGGCGCCCAGATTCGCATCCGCCGAACTCTGCAATGCAATTCTGGATAAGATTCATCAAAAGGTGTGCGATCTTTTTCCTGATTTTTCAAAGGCGATTCTCTGGGAAATCCGGTCCAGCAGAAAGGAGACTTCGGATCTCACCGGCCTCGATAACGGATCATGCATTGGACTCGGTCAGACGCCGGATCAGTCGGGAAGATTTCATTTGAACTCCGAGACACCTGTCGCCGGGCTATATCTGGTAGGAGCGGATGCGGGCTCACGGGGAATCGGAACGGAACTGGCCGTGGGGAGCGCCTTGAATCTTGTTAGAAGATTATAGAAAAAGGGTTAGGAAAAAAACAGGAGAAATGACATGAAGCGGTATCCAGGAAAAAGAGTCTTGATAACGGGCGCGGGAAGCGGTCTTGGTCGAGCATTGAGTATCGAATTCGCCAAACTGGGGTGGAATGTTGGGGTGGCGGAAATTCATCCCGGCCGGGCCGATGAGTGCTGCGAGATTGTCAACGGTTCAGGAGGAAAAGCGTTGAAAATCATCTGCGATGTCTCCAGGTTGGAAGATATTGAAGCCGCTGGCCGTCTGATTGAAGAGAAGTGGGGCGGGCTTGATATCGTCATTAACAATGCGGGGGTGTCATGCGGCGGTTATATGGAAGATATCCCCATGGAGAAGTGGGAATGGGTTATTGGTATCAATCTGATGAGTGTCATTTATGGCTGCCGGACATTTATTCCCATGTTGAAGAAGCAGCGGAGCGGGCACATCGTCAATGTGGCTTCCTATTTCGGTTTTTTCCCTCCCCCTGAATCGGCCACCTATAATATGACCAAGGCCGGAGTGATCTCCCTTTCGGAGACCCTGCGAACCGAGTTGTCGCCACACAATATCGGCGTCTCGGTGGTGATGCCCTCTTTTTTCAAGACAAACCTGATGGATCAGCTCTATATGACCGATAGCATCCAGGTCAACAAGGTGAAAAAAATGTTTGAAAAGGCGAAGTTCACTTCGGAAAAGGTGGCGCAGATCACCCTGCGGTCAATAGACAAAAACCGGCTCCACATTCTACCCCAGTTGGATGCCAAGGCTGTATGGGTGTTGAAACGTATATCGCCTCGTTTTTTGTTCTGGGCTAATTCTTTGCTATACCGGTATCACATTGTTGAAAGAATCCTCGGGCTGGAATATTAGCAGAATAAACTAAAACTTTTTTTATAAAACCCGGAACCTATCACTAATAATTATTGGAGAGACGCCTGTGTTTTTTGAAAAGTATAGACTGGTGAGCATGCCGCCCGCCCGATTTGCGCGACTCAGGGTTGATCAGGAAAAGTGTGTGGGCTGTCATCGATGCGTGGAATCCTGCCCTATCCAGCTACTTGAGATATATGAAAATAAAGTCAGGTCTAATGAGCGGTACGATCAGTTCCGGTGTCTTACCTGTGAGAATTGCGTTGTGGTTTGTCCCAACGATGCCATTATCATTGAGGGTGAGTACCGGGTTCCAAAAGGTTTCTGGAAAAACGAGCATCTTTTTAAGAGTGAAAAAACGCCTCCTTCCCCTCTGGGAACTCCTCCCCACGTACCTTTCGAAACCTATAGGGATCAGCTGACCGATATAGAAAAAACCATTTATCTGAGAAGAAGCAATCGACTCTACAGAAGCAAGCAGGTGGAGTCCAACCTGATTGAACGGGTCATTGAGGCAGGTCGATTCGCACCTTCCGCCGGGAACAATCAGCCATGGAAATTTATTGTTATCCAGAACCCGGCAATTCTTGATGAACTCAATCAAAAGGTTAAAAAACGATTAAAGTTTTTCAGTGCGCTTTGTTTTCCCCACGAATGGCTGGATAAAAAGGCGCCGGGAGACAAGAGCGCCCGATTAAAACGGTGGCAGCGATTTCTTCTTTCTGTTCTTGTGCATTTCGTGGGAGGCGATGCGGACCAGCGTGCCCATGGAGGGTTGAATGCCGTGACCAGCGATCCTTCCTATCATTCATTTTTTCATGCGCCGACGGTGATATTACTGCTCGTCGATAAACGGGCGATCGGCGGAACCGAGCTTGACATGGGAATTTGCGCTCAGAATATGGTCCTTGCCGCCCATTCCCTCAAGCTTGGAACCTGTTATGTGGATCTGGTTTCGAAAACCCTTGAATACGATAAAAAATTCAGCAGAAAACTCGGTATTCGATACCCGTTTGTGGTGGCCACAACTCTTGCTATCGGATATCCCAAGGGGACAATCGATGGTCTTGTCAGCCGGGAAAAGGCGCGCATTGAATGGATCCGTTAAAAAGGACGCAACGATATTTCATTGGAATTGAATAATGGGAGAATCATATTGTCAAAAAATCATTCAGATTGGATGAAAATATCAGAGCTTGAACAAAGATCGGGTATTTCCAAACACACCATCCAATTTTATCTTCAGAAAGAATTGCTCCATGCGCCCAAAAAGACAGGCAAGACCATGGCCTATTATGATCAGACCCATTTAAAAAAGCTTTTATTCATTCAGGATGAGAAAAGGAAGGGCCTCCCACTTTCCGTCATCAAAGAAAAAATAGAAGATATTGATCGAATAGAAGCAAATGGGAAGGCATATCTGGCCTATGATGACTTTTCG
>JAGVHJ010000410.1 GCA_020056645.1 Desulfobacterales bacterium | reverse complement strand
TTAGGAAATTTGTTCAAATCCAAGGCGGAAAAAAATTTTGACCGCAGGAATACATGAGGTATTTCGAGGATCAAATTTTTTTTCCAACGCCGGAGTTGGAAAAATTATCTTCTGGGGTGCATCATTCCCAATCGATCGCTTGCTCTTCTCTCACTTCTTAAATCGCATCTCCTTCAGGGGAATCGCATGTAGAATAGGGCTTGGTGAGTGATTTGCGTAATAACCTGAATTAATTATCAATGCCTCCGTCGGCCCGCTTTTAAAAAGCTGGGCGAATAGGTTTTTAGAGGGTGTTTATAGAACCATTTTTACCATGTTTGGCAACCTTTTCAAAAGGTTGGCTCCCGGCAGGGCCGTCAAGACGAATCCTACATGCGATTCCCCTGGCATCTCCTTTTTTTGTCATTGACAAGTGGGGATGAACCCTCTATTTTTAGACTATAAAATGAATTTGGTCGAAAAGTATGAAAATAAATAGAGACGAAACCATCAAGGCAACCATCATCGACGCGGCGAACAGGGTCTTTCAGAAGTGGGGACTCAACAAAACCACCATGGAGGACATTGCAAAGGCTGCGGGAAAAGGGAAAAGCACCCTCTACTACTATTACACAAGCAAGGAAGAGATTTTCTATACCGTCATGAGCCAGTCGATCGGAAAAATCATCGACGCCTCCCGGTCAAAAATGGCGGATGAAAAAACCGCCAGCGGCAAGCTCAGGGCCTATATCGTCACCCTAACGGAAGAGGTGCGGAAAATCGCATCCCTCTATGATATCGTGCGTGGAGAGATCAGTGAAAAGCCCAAACTGATCAACCAGATCCGCTCCGAGTTCGACACCCAGGAGATCGATCTCATCAGCGCGCTCGTTGAGTCGGGAATTCAAAGCGGCGAATTCAGAAAATACAGCGGATCGGAGATCGCCTCCATCGCCTATGTGATCACCTGCGCCACCCGAGGCCTTCTCAGGGATCTTTACATCGACAATGCCGTCTCTTACGATTCGGAGAGAATCCACATATTGATCGACCTTTTTTTTCATGGAATAAAACGATAAATGCATACAGGCAATTTGGAGAAGGTATGAAGAAACTTTTTCAATTCAAACCGGTCACCCTGATGTTCATGGCCATGATGGCTCTCAGCGCATGCCAGGAGGCCACAAAACCGGGCGAAAACGATAAATCGATCCGCGTCAAGGTTCTTCCCGTACAAACCGCCAACGCCGATTTTGACATCAAATACAGCGGCACCATTGAAGAGTCGGGGAATGTCACCCTTAACTTCGGGGTGGTGGGCATTGTGTCGAGGGTTCTGGTAAACGAAGGGGACCCGGTGAAAAAGGGCCAACTACTGGCGGAGATGAACAGCGACACCTATCAATACGCCTATGACATGGCCCTCTCCCGGCAGAAGCAGGCCGAGGACGCCTATAAGCGGCTCAAGATCATGTTCGACAACAAGAACCTGCCGGAGATCAAACTCATTGAAGTCGAGACAAAGCTCCAGGAGGCCAGGTCTCTGGCCTCCATCGCAAAAAAGAATCTAACCGACTGCCGCCTCTACGCCACGGCGGACGGCGTGGTGGGAAGGCGAACCATCGAACCTGGCATGAACGCCATGCCCGATGTGACCGTCCTCAATATCGTCCAGATCGACCCCATCTACGCGAAGGTTTCGGTCTCTGAAAACGAGATCTCCCAGACCCGCATCGGCGATCAGGCAACCATCGACATACCGGCCATCGGACCGACGACATACCACGCCACGGTCAAGGAGATCGGCGTCATGGCCGACCCCCTGGCCCATACCTACAAGGTGAAAATCGCCATCCCCAATCCGGAATTACAAATAAAACCCGGAATGATCTGCAACGTCTCTTTGCTCAGAAAAAGCACCCGGCCATCCCTCATGGTCCCCTCCCAGGCCGTCATCATCGATACCGGGGGCAAAAGCTTCGTATACACCGTGGACCACTCCGGAAAAAAGGCCGTCAAGAAATTCGTCACGCCCGGCAAGCTCCTCGCCGAAGGCATCGAGATCCTGAGCGGTCTTGAAAAAGAGGACCGGATCATTGTTTCGGGTCAACATAAGATATCCGACGCATCCGCGATCCGGATCGAAGAAGAGTAGGGAGGCCAGGCCATGATGCAGAAAGAAAAAAAACAAGTTCCGGTCAACATGATCGAGCAGGCCATGGTCAACCGTCAGATCGTGTTCGCGCTTCTCGCCATGCTTGCCGTAATCGGCGCATTCGCTTTATATAAAATGCCCCGGCAGGAGTTCCCCGAGTTCACCATCCGTCAGGGGCTCGTGATCGGGGTATTTCCCGGAGCCACCTCGGCCAAGGTGGAAGACCAGCTAACCACAAAGGTGGAGAACTATCTCTTCGGCTTCAACGAAGTCGATAAAGAAAAAACCTATTCCCTCTCCAGGGATCATCTGATGGTGATCTTCGTGGAGGTTCAGAAAAGAGTCAACCACACCGAAAACGACGCCTTCTGGGCTAAACTCCGGCATGGGTTGAACGAGCTGAAAAGCGATCTCCCGGCGGGTGTCATGACCCTGACCGCGAACAACGAGTTCGGGGACACCTCGGCGATCATCCTCTCGGTCACCTCGGATACCAAAACCTACAAAGAGCTCGAAACCCACATGAAAAACTTCGAGAACGAGCTCCGAAAGCTGAAAATGGTCTCGAAGATCAAGCATTCCGGCCTTCAGAAGGAGCAGATCGGGGTCTATATCGACGACGCCAAGCTGGCCCTTTACGGCATCAAGAGCCATACCCTCCTCGCCGCATTGAAAACCGAAGGCGCGGTCAACTATGCGGGCGAGCTGGATAACGGCAAGATCATCCTGCCGATCACCATCCCGGAACGCTATCATTCGGAAAATGACATCGCCGAACAGATCATTCATGCGGACCCGGCGGGAAACGTCATCCGGTTGAAAGATGTGGCCAAGATTGTCCGGGAGTACGGGGAGCCCGACTCCTATATCACAGTGAACGGCAAAAAATCGATCATCATCACCCTGGAGATGCAGCAAGGGAACAACATCGTCCATTTCGGAAAAGAGGTGGATAGCCTTATCAAATCCTTTTCAAAACGTATTCCCAGGGATATCACCATCCACAAAATCGCTGACATGCCGGTGGTGGTCCACCATGCGGTGGTCGATTTTCTCAAGGAGTTTCTCATCGCCATCCTCTCCGTGATTCTGGTGACCGTGGTGCTTCTTCCCCGGAAAATGGCGTTGATCGCCTCCATCACCATCCCCATAACGATCCTCATCACCCTGGCCATCCTCTATATCTGCGGGATCGAGCTCCAGACCGTTTCCCTTGCGGCGTTGATCGTTTCTTTAGGCATGGTGGTGGACGACACCATGGTGGTCATCGACAACCACATCGAGAAACTGGACGAAGGCATCTCCCCATGGGAGGCGGCGTGGAGGAGCCCCACGGAACTCTCTATCGCCATGCTCACCGCCACGCTCGCCATCATATCGGTTTTCATGCCCCTCTCCTTCGGCCTCTCCGGCATGGAGCGTGATTTCATCTTTACATTTCCCGTGAGTATCGCCATCGCTCTTTTGTTGTCTTTCATTATCGCCCTCTTCTTCACCCCCATTGTCAACTACACCCACATCAAAGAAGGCATCAAAAAGGAGAACCCCTCAAGGCCCACCTTTCTGGACAGGATGCAGGATTTCTACAGATGGACATTTGAAAGGAGTTTCCAAATGCCCAAACGCTCCCTGGCCGCGGGCGCGCTGGCGATCCTCCTGGGTCTGCTGCTCCTCCTAACCGTTCCCAGGGAGCTCTATCCCAGCATCGAGAGGAACCAGTTCGCGGTGGAAATCTACCTGCCCGCGGGAAGCTCCCTGGAGGTGACGGGACGCATCGCGAAACAAGTGGAAGCCCTCCTGGCAAAGGATCGCCGCATCGAGATGATCACCGCCTTTGTGGGGAGCAGCTCTCCCCGGTTTCACACCACCTACGCGCCGAACATCCCGCCGTCGAAAAATTACGCCCAGCTCCTGGTGAACACCGTATCGAATCAGGCGACGGAAGAGATTCTCAACGAATACAGTAAAAAATACCGGAACTACTTTCCCGAGGCTTATATCCGGTGGAAGCAGCTCGCCATCAATCCCACCGTGGCCCCCATCGAGGTGCGCATAGCCGGAAACAGCATCCCCGAGATTAAAGAGGCGGCGGCCCGGGTGACCGAGATCATGAGAGGGACGGAAAATATCTCCTGGGTCAGGAATAATTTCGAACAATCCATGCAACTTGAACCCTCCTTGCAGGGATTGACCGTTGAGGTGAAAAAAGATGAGGCGAACCGGCTCGGTTTTACGAAGTCGGTCTTTGCCTACGCCCTCGCCGTTGGGACCAAAGGTCTCCCCCTGTCAGTGGTGTGGGAGGAGGATTATCCGGTCAATATCGTGCTTCATGTGGATAAAAACAAGAAGAGCGCCCATAGCGACATCATGAATCAATACATCACCTCTCCCCTGCTGATGTCATCTGTGCAGTTGCGCCAGGTGGCGGAGCTGCGGCCAGAGTGGCGAAATCTTCAGATCGTCCGTCAGAACGGCGTCCGGACCATCACCGTCAGAGCCGATGTGGAGAGGGGGGTATACGCATCCGTTGTCTTAAAAGAGATCAAGGAGAGAATCGAGGCCATCAACCTGCCCCAGGGTGTCAAAATCCATTTCGGCGGCGAATATGAACGGGAGATCGAGACCTACGAACCCATGGCATACGCCTTCACCGGCGGAATCATCATCATCTTCTTTATTCTCCTTTTCCAGTTTAAAACCATCAAGACCACCCTGCTTGTCATGTCCACCATGTTTTTTTGCTTTTTCGGCGCGGGCCTGGGCCTTCACCTGATGCGCTTCCCCTTCGGATTCACCGCTTTTGTGGGATTTATGGGCCTTACGGGTTTGGTTGTTCGAAATGGAATCATCCTCGTGGAGTTCGCGGAAAGCCTTCGACGGGAGGGAGGCATGGGGGTGGGGGAGGCGGCCATCTCCGCAGGAAAAAGGCGGCTCCGGCCCATCTTTCTCACATCCGCGGCCGCATCGGTGGGAGTCATACCGATGATCATCAGCCGCTCTCCCCTCTGGGGGCCCCTTGCCGCCGTCATCTGTTTCGGCCTGATGTTCGCGATGATCTTCACCCTCTATATATTGCCGGTCCTCTATATGTGGGTGAACAGTGATGAACCGCTTCTCCCAAGGAAGGAATCGTATGAGAAGAAATCCCTTTAATTATGTGGTGATGGCCCTCCTCCTCTTCACCGGCGTGGCGAGCGCGGAAAACCGGTTGAGTCTTGAAACGTGCAAAAAACTGGCGATCAAAAACAACGTCTCCATGAAAAACAGCGGCCTTGAAAATGAAAGCGCCGAGAAGATCAAGGAGGCCGCCTTTACAAAATATTTTCCCCAGGTCAACGCTGGCGCGATCGCCTTTAAAAACCGGGATCCGTTTATCCGCGAATCGATCGCCGGAGGAAATCTGCCCGTTTACGACGGCGCTCCGGCCAATCTTTTCAACGCCAGTCAATACGCCTATTTCCCCGGCCTGGATATCGACCTTCTCGAAAAAGGCCAGGTGGGTTATGTGGCCCTTGTTCAGCCTCTCTTCGCCGGAGGAAGAATCGTCAACGGCAACCGGCTCGCCGATCTTGGAAGAGAAGTGAGCATTCTCCAGCAAAAGATGACGGAAGAGGAGGTGCGGCTCAGCGCCGAGGAACAATACTTCCGGGTGGTCTCCCTGGATGAAAAAAGAAAGACCGTGCTGCGTTACGAGACGCTCCTCGTAACTCTTTTACGCCAGGTGGAGGACGCATTCAAGACAGGCATCTCCTTAAAAAACGACGTGCTGAAAGTCCGGCAGAAAAAGAGTGAAGTGGAGCTGAACAGATCGAGGATCGAGAACGGAAGGGAGCTCGCGTTTATGTCCTTCTGTCAATATATCGGCATCGCCTACGACCCGTCGATCATCCTGACCGACAGGGTGGTCATCAGCGATACGCCGGAAACCTTTCGTGTAAAAAACGAAAAAGAAGCGGTGGCCTCCCGGACCGAATCCCATCTGCTGCAAAAATCGGTGGCGGCCGAGGCCTTAAAAACCCAGATCAAGCGCGGGGAGTATATGCCCGAGGTGAGCGTGGGCATGGCCTCTCTATACACCCAGTTCGACGACAGAAAACACGATGATAATGGAATGGTGTTCGCCACGGCCGCCATCCCCCTCTCTGGGTGGTGGGAGGCCAGCTACACCATGAAGGAAAGGGTTCTCCGTGAAAAGATGGAGGCCAACCGTCAGAAGGAGACCACCGACCTGCTCCTTCTTCAGATCAAGAAAGCATGGAAAGATGTGGAAGAGGCGTTCAGACAGGTGGGACTCTGCGAGACATCAAGGACCCAGGCGGAAGAGAACCTGTCGTTGAGCAAGGACAGTTACGTCAACGGCATCGTGGATATCGCGGACCTGCTCGAAGCCCAAGCCATATTCCAGAAATCCGAAGAGGAACTGATCGAGGCGAAGGTGAACTACCGGATAAAAAAGATCCTCTACCTCAAGACAACCGGCCAGCGGTTTTAGCCATGGATGGCCGCGGGTTCCATCAGCCGCGACCGGTTTCCCAGCTGGCCGCAGGCCCCCATCACCGACCGTCCCCTTACGGCGCGTTTACGGACAAAGGCTTGTTTTTCGATAAGATAGGCCTGGAAGCGGCTCACGTCCGCATCCGTTGTCTGCTCAAAGCCCCGTTCCGATCCCTTGTTATAAAGGATCAGGTTGAACCAGACCGGCAAGGGAGAAAGAAAATCCACCAGCTCATTGGCGTTTTCCCAGGAGTCGTTCACGCCTTTCAGAATCACATATTCGATATAGAAAGCATGGTCCCTGGCAAGAGGATAGCTTAAAAGAGCATTTTTAACTGTCTCCATGGAATGGACGCGATTGATGGGCATGATGCTTGACCGGATCTGATCGTTGGGAGCGTTCAGGGAGAGGGCCAGGTGAAGAGAGGGCCACCCGAGGCGTCCCAGCTTTTCAATTCCATCGGGAAGGCCCGCCGTTGAAATCGTGATGCGGCCCATGGCGATGTTGAATCCCCTGGGATCGGTCAACACCCGGATGGCGTCCGTGACATGATCGAAATTATCGAGAGGTTCACCCATCCCCATGAACACAATATTTTTGATAGAAAACCCGTATCTCATTTTAGCGGTATAGACCTGACCGGTGATCTCGGCCACGGTCAGATTGCGCTTGAATCCCAGGGCGGCGGTTTCACAGAACCGGCACCCCATTTTGCATCCCACCTGGGAGGAGACGCAGATCGTTACGTGGGTGACCATAGGGATGACGACCGATTCGATCTCGACGCCATCCTCGAGTTGGGTCACGAACTTGAGAAGCCCCTCCTCGCGGTGTTCCGCCGTCACCTTCCATGGGGGTATCTGGATATCCCGCGCCAGGGCTTCAATCAAAGAAGCCGTGACCGATCCGTTCCTGCTGGTCCCAAGGCCGGGCTTGCCATGGGTGAATATCTGCCGGTAGATATCCGCCGCCACGTACTGGTCCCTGCCGTAACGACAGACCATCTCCTTCCGGAAGGCTTCAAAGGTCAACGCGAGGATATTCATCTGTGTTTATTAGCGGTCGACGCCTTTCGCCACACCTTATAATATTGATAGATCCTGGAAAAATCGCTTGTTTCACCGGTAAAGGGATTGGTGAGCCTCCGTGCCTGGAAAAAGAACGGCAGATCCCTGGGCCCGTCGAATTCGCCTCCCTGGGGCCAGTTGAGTATCTGATACAACTGCCCGCCATAGACCACCGCATAGTGGTTCGCCCCTGGATTGGCCTCGGTTCCCGGCGGGTCATCGAAATTGAGCATGATAATGTCGCCATCCTCGAAATCGATTGTGGGCGCGCCATCCCCTTCCGGGGAAACGCCCGTCTCTATATCCACATAACCGCTGTTTTTCAACCCCGTATAAAGCGCTGTCTTATCGGCGGTTCCCCCCTCCTTGGGGCTTCCGGTCACAAGGGCCCAGGGCAGATCCTGACACTGCCGGAAATCGGAAGGGTCTTTGTCATACTGATCCCGAAGAACCTGGAGTTCGGCGTTGGCCGAGTTGACACGGACATAATAGGTCGACCCATCGTAGGCCTTCGCCATATCATAGGTGATGACGATCGTATCGGACCCGATTCCGTTGAACCAATAGTCGAACACGACGACATCCTCGGTGTTTCTCAGGTTATAGTTGACGCTCGACGATTCAAAGGTTCCGCTTGCGTCGATCCAGCCGCTGATATCGAATTGTCCCTTTGGGTCGGCGCCGCACGGGTGTTTCTCCGACGATACACTGTATAGCGCCCCCTCCACGGAACTATCGATATTGTAAGCGACCACGCGGAAGCTCACGTTGATATCCGTCGCCTCGGTATCGTCACACGGGTCGCTCTCTTCTATGGTGCACCCCGCAAAAATAAGAGCCGCCATCATCATTCCAAAAACAATACGCTTCATAACGCCCCCTCGTTTAAAAAAAGTTGAATCCGCCATTCAATACGCTCACAAGGAATCTCATTTCGTCAAGTAGAAAAACAAAAAGGCTCAGGGTAATCGCATGCAGGATTCGCCTTGACGGCCCTGCCGGGAGCCAACCTTTTGAAAAGGTTGCCAAACATGGTAAAAAAGGTTCTATAAACACCCT
>JAGVHJ010000199.1 GCA_020056645.1 Desulfobacterales bacterium | reverse complement strand
CGGTTGATTTCCGCCCGCTGAACCATATTGTCCCTGGGAACGAAATGGATCATCTGGGTGCCAAGCTTTGACGCCAGGACCTCGATCATGCTTCTTTCGTTATCCACATTCCGGCTGTTGCAGATCAATCCTCCCAGCCTCACCCCGCCCGCCTCCGCGAATTTCACGATTCCTTTGCAGATGTTGTTCGCCGCATACATGGCCATCATCTCGCCTGAGACCACGATATAAATCTCTTTGGCTTTTCCTTCCCGGATCGGCATGGCGAAGCCGCCGCAGACCACATCCCCCAGAACATCGTAGAAGGCGTAATCGAGTTTTTCGCTTTCGGCATAGGCCCCCAATTGTTCGAGCATGTTGATGGAGGTGATGATTCCTCTTCCGGCGCACCCCACGCCAGGCTCGGGTCCGCCCGACTCCACGCACACGGTTCCCTTGAATCCGACCTTCCTGATATCTTCAAGCTCGACCTCTTCTCCCTCCTCCCGGAGTGTGTCCAGCACCGTATTTTGGGTGAGGCCTCCCAAGAGAAGCCGGGTCGAGTCGGCCTTTGGGTCGCATCCGACAACCATCACCTTTCGTCCCATTTCCGCAAGTCCCGCAACCGTGTTCTGGGTCGTCGTCGATTTTCCAATCCCGCCTTTTCCGTAAATCGCTATTTTTCTCATGGTTTCTTCTCCTGTTTTTCAATGCATGGTGGTTTGAATACGTTTTCATTCTATGTTTTCTCTATGCTTCGGCCATTTTCTCCGCCCTGATGTAGGAGGTGCTCTAGGCGCTTGAACCGCCCGCGCCATGAGGAGCTTCGACCCCTCTGTAGGTGGAGACAGCGAAATCCGGATAGGCGTTTCCGCCATGCTCCACGGCGTCAAGTCCTTCCATTTCCTCTTCCGGTGATACCCTCAAGCCTATGGTCGCCTCAATGGCTTTAAAGAGAAGAAAGGAGGTTCCGAATGACCAGAGGAACGCGACGCCCATCCCCAGAAGCTGAACGCCGATCATTTTCACGGATGTTCCCCCCATATTGAAAATGCCTGCCGCAAGTGTTCCGAAGGCCCCGCACACCCCGTGAACCGAAACCGCGCCGACCGGATCATCGACGCCGATGGAATCGAAGAACACAACCGAAAAGACGACAATCACGCCTGCAATGGCTCCGATAATAACCGAACTGGTGGGCGACACATTGGCGCAGCCGGCCGTAATCCCTACGAGCCCCGCCAGGGCTCCATTCAGACTCATTCCCACATCCGGTTTCCCGAATTTGATCCAGGAAACGATCATGGCGATCACGCATCCCGCCGCCCCCGCGAGATTGGTGTTGACAAAGATCATGGCGATGCTTTTATCCGCGACGGTCGTGGAGCCTGGATTGAAGCCAAACCAGCCGATCCAGAGAATAAAGACCCCCAGGGCCGCAAGGGGGATGTTGTGACCCAGAATGGGTTTCACTTTGCCATCCTTGGTATATTTGCCGATTCGGGGCCCTAAAACGATCGCGCCTGCAAGGGCCGCCCATCCGCCGATGGAGTGCACAACGGTTGAACCGGCGAAATCGATGAAGCCAAGGGATTCAAGCCAGCCTTTGCCATGAAAGAGGCCTCCCCACGCCCAGCTGCCGAAGATGGGATACACCAGGGCCGAAATGACGGCGGTGTAGATGATATATCCGATGAATTTGGTTCTCTCCGCCATGGCGCCGGAAACAATGGTGGCCGCAGTCGCGGCGAACACCACCTGGAACATCCAGAACGCAAGAACCCACGGATCTCCTCCAGGTATAAAATCGCTTAAAAAGAACCCGGTTGTTCCAAAAAAACCGGTATGGGTGACGCCGAACATGAGGCCGAAGCCGATGGCCCAGAACACGATGCTTCCAATGGCGAAATCCATGAGATTCTTCATGAGGATATTCACGGCGTTTTTGGCCCGCGTAAAGCCGGTCTCAACCAAGGCGAACCCGGCCTGCATGAAAAAGACCAAAGCTGCGGAAATGAGGGTCCAGAGGTAATTGGCGTGGGTCTGAACCAGATCAATGGCTTCCTTGTTTGACAAGGCCGTTGGCGCATCATCCGCCGCCAGAACGACCGACCCCCATAGAAGACCTAAAAGCGTTATACCGATTCTTTTTTTCATGATAACCACCATTTTCCTTCCGTTATCGCGGGGATAACCTGATTTTCCTTTTGTCTTTGTTTCCATCAAAGGGCGTCCTTTCCTCTTTCTCCGGTGCGGATTCTCACAGACTCCGAGACCGGCAGGATAAAGATTTTGCCGTCTCCGATTTTTCCCGTTCCAGCGGCCTTGAGAATAGCGTCTATTACTTTTTCGACGAGATCTTCCGGTATCACCGTATCGAGTTTGATTTTGGGAACGAAATCCACAATATATTCCGCGCCCCGGTAAATCTCCTTATGCCCTTTCTGTCTCCCGAATCCCTTGACTTCCGTTATTGTCATGCCTGAGACGCCGATGCTCTGAAGCGCTTCCTTCACCTCGTCCAGCTTGAACGGTTTGATGATTGTTTCCAATTTGACCATGTTCTTCCTCCTTTTTAAAAAGTTATCACCTGTTGTTGACTGTAGGTATTACAAAGTGCGTGCCATTGGTGGTGGTTGATAAGGGGGATTATGTATAACTATTTGATATTAAGCTTTATATTATTTAAAATGGTCCTGTTGACCGCTTTCAAAGAAAGACTTTGAAGATAGTTTGTAATTACATAATTGTAATATAGAAGATATTAAATAGCATAAATGTATATTTGTTGCGGCTATTCAGCACCTACTCATCAAGATGGCGAAAAGCCTTTGAAACTCTTGTCCGAAAAAAAGTGAAAGTCACTCACAAAAGGGCTTTTGACGGCTAAGGACTCATTATAAATTAAAGTGGACTACGGTGATTGGCCTCCTGGCCTCACACAGGGGAATCGCATGTAGAATAGGGCTTGGTAAGTGAGTTAAGTAATAACTTGAATTAATTATCAATGCCTCCGGCGGCCCGCTTTTAAAAAGCGGGGCAAATCGGTTTTTAGAGGGTGTTGATGGAACCTTT
>JAGVHJ010000486.1 GCA_020056645.1 Desulfobacterales bacterium | reverse complement strand
GCGGTCGCCATCCGGGACAAAAAACTTTACAAAGATCTTCTCCAGGGTGTGTTGAACGCTCCGGACGATATCCTGCCTTACAGAGGCTATTATATAACGACTCTCGCAAAGGGACGGGCCAAGTATCTCCTCGCCCATGAAAAAGAGATCTTTGAGAACATGGGAACCATTCGTTAATCGACTTTTTTACATGGATTCCCAATTTCACCCTTGACAGGGAGTATGTTATTGGATAGCGTTTTGCCGGTTTTTCCATCTAGAAAATATAGATCACTCGTTGAAAAAGAAGAAGATAGTCGTTCACAATGATTCAGACTGTTTTTTTAGGATTAAAACCGGTACACGGTTTCTTAATACAAACAAGGACCATGACTATTTACTTGAGACATATAAATTCTTTTTTATAAAGGAAGGGTACGATTGAGAATCTTTTCTTTAAAGGAGTCAGCAGATAAGAGATGTCGTAAGAATTGAAGCAACATTTAGAACTCTAGGAGATGATTATGAGACAGTTTAGGTACAGCCGCCCCGAAAAGCACGTTACTCAAAGCCTCTATTTTTTCTTACCGATCGTGTTCATTTTGGGACTCTTCCTGGCTTTCAGCCCCGCCCCCGCCGCAGCAGAAGGAGGAGGAGACAATCCTCCCGGATTTATAGAAAATTTAAATAAGTTAACCCTGACCCCCCAACAGAAGGAATTGATTTTAGCCCAAAAAGGGTGGGCCAAGGAACTCGTCGTCAACGCCTCCCAGGATGAAGTAAACGCCCTCATCAAACTCTTGGAAAATCCGGGCCGGATCAAATTCGCTTGCATGGCTCCCATGGGAACCACATGGGCCAAATATATCCGGGAGGTTCCGAAAACCTTTTCGGAAAGAGCCGGCGATATCATGCATGTGGACGCCTATATCGGACTCTCTCTGGGAAATGACCCGGACTATGTGCGGAAAATGGCCACCGGCGCGCTGGAAGCAGCAGGCATGACCAGCTGGGGAATGAAATACATCTCAAAGGAGATGAGCGTCTATGAGCTTCCCTTTCTCTTCGACACCTATGGCGAGGCCGACTATGTCATGAAAAAAACCTGGCCCTACTTTGTGGAAAAATTCAAGGAAAAGGGATTCTTGCTTGTCCCAACCGCCTTTGAAGTCGGTTTTCTCCAGATGTTTTCCACCAATACGATCATCAAAACCCCCGACGACCTGAAAGGCACCAAGTATGGAAGCTGGATGGAAGATGTGGAGGTGGCCACCCTCAAACACTTTGACGTGAACCCGGTTGTGATCACGGTCATGGAGATCCCAAGCTCTCTCGCGACCGCTGTTATTCAGACCGCCTCCTCGCCCACCATGTACATGATCGGCGCCCAGTTGATGAGTTTCATCGGCAAAGGCGGCGGGTGCTCCGGCGTCAATATGTTCTATCCGCCCGGCGGGCTTGTCTATATCAAGAAGAACATCGTCAACTCCACCCTGGCCAATGTTCCAAAGGGTGATAGAGCTGCGCTTATGAAATATGTGGATAAAGCCATGGCGCTTTTTGATGCTCTTTTAAGTGAAATCGCTCCCCAGCTTGCCGTAGAGCTCAGAGACGGCAATAAGAAACTCATCGCGGATCTTCAGAAAAAAGGAATGAATCTCTACATTCCCACCAAGGAAGAGCGGGAAAAATGGAAATCAGCCACCCGGCCCATCTGGGATGAACTTGCTGGCAAAGCCTATTCCAAGGAGATCCTTGACAATATTCTCAAGGCGAAAGCGGAGTACCGGGCCGCCCATCCTGCGGAGTTTGAAAACTATGTATGGGTTCCATAAGACCTGAGGTCAGAAAACATTAAGTTGAATAGGAGATATACAAGAATGAAACAAAAAAACAGAACAACATTTGGCGGAATAGCCATCTTCATTTCCGCGATCCTGCTTTTCTCTTCAGGATGTTCCACCCGATACATGTTGAAAACCACAGCCAACGCCATTTCCCCTTTTGTTCCCGAAGGGGTTCACATGGTCATGGCTGGGGGGGTCAATACCTCCTATGGCCAAGGTATGTATGCCGTTCCCGGCTTGATCGCCCTGGTAGGGGGGTTTTCCGAAGTAGCCCCCAACAATTACACCCTTGCCTGGTCCGCCTCACAGATTTATGTGGCCACTGCCTGCTACAATGAAATGTCCCGGACAGACTACGCAAGCGAACTGGCGTGGCAGGGATACCGTTTTGGCATGCGCTCCCTCATGACCCATAAGAAATTCCGGAAGGCCATTGAATCAGGAACGCCGGTGGAAAAGGCGGTCGAGCTCCTTCCCAAAAAGTACGTGCAGGGGCTCACCTGGACCAGCATGAGTTTAGCTCTTTGGATGATGATGAATCTCAACGACATCATGGCGCTCTCCTACGCGCCGGAAGTGAACACCATGGTGAAAAGAGCCTGCGAACTGGATGGCTCTTATTATTTCGCGCTCCCTTATATGCTAGACGCCATTTTCAGCTCTCTGGCCAGTGAAATGGTTCAAGGATGCGGATTTGACCGGGCAAGGCAATCCTACGCCAAGATGAAGGAATTGAATGGCGGGAAACTCCTCCTGGCCGATTGCTACTGGGCACAGCTTTACGCGGTCGGCATCCGGGACCG
>JAGVHJ010000316.1 GCA_020056645.1 Desulfobacterales bacterium | reverse complement strand
TTTTCAGCTTTCACGATGAAGCGCCGGGCATGCCCTTTTTCCATCCCAAAGGAATGGCCATCTGGAACGCCCTTCTCGAATATTGGCGGGAGGAGCACCGGAAAGCCGGATATGTGGAGACCAAGACCCCGGTAATGCTCCACCGCGCCCTCTGGGAACGAAGCGGCCACTGGGAAAACTACCGGGAAAATATGTACACCTCCTCCATCGACGATTTTGATTACGCCATCAAGCCCATGAACTGCCCCGGCGGCATGCTGCTTTTTGGAACCCGGCAGCACTCTTACAGGGATCTTCCCATCCGCGCAGGCGAGATCGGACTGGTTCACCGGCACGAAATGAGCGGGGCTCTCTCCGGCCTTTTCAGGGTCCGGGCCTTTCACCAGGACGACGCCCACATCTTCATGAGGCCGGATCAGATCGAATTGGAGATTCTGGGGGTCTTGAAGCTGGTCGAGCGGATTTACGGAACCTTTGGATTGGGATTTCACCTGGAGCTTTCAACGCGGCCAAAAAAATCGATCGGTACGGACGAACAGTGGGAGATGGCGACCCAGGGACTCAAATCGGCCATGAACGCTTACGGGAAAGAGTACCGGATCAACGAAGGAGACGGCGCTTTTTACGGCCCCAAGATCGATATCCACATCAAGGACGCCCTGGGCCGGACCTGGCAGTGCGGCACGATACAGCTCGACATGTCCCTGCCCGAACGGTTTGATCTCTCTTACATCGGCAACAACAATGAAAAGCAGCGGCCCATCATGATTCACCGGGTTGTATATGGCTCGGTGGAGCGCTTCCTGGGGATTCTCATCGAGCACTATGCCGGAAAGTTCCCCCTGTGGCTCGCGCCGGTTCAGGCGATTCTCTTGCCCATTAACGACACGCTCCTCCCCTATGCGGAGAACCTCAAGTCGGAGCTTGAATCGAGTGGGCTCCGTATGGAAATCGATGGGAGAACCGAGAGCCTCAAGAAAAAAATCCGGGAGGCCCAGATCAACCAGATCCCCCTGATTCTGACCATCGGCGACAAGGAGAAAGAGACCCGGACCCTATCCGTCAGAACCCTGGACGGCAAGGTGACCCTTGGGGTCTCTTCCGGCGATTTCGTCAACCAGGTTCAGCGTCACATCAAAGAGAGACGTGCGGATCTGAACTGTTTTTAACACACCCTAACAAGGAGGGAGGGGGCCGCTTGCAGGCCCCCTCTTCTATTTTATTCCCATGAAAGCCGGACTTCATCAATGGATATGGCATCGAGCGCCGGTTTTGGTATATTGCGCCGCCATCTTCATTCAATCCTCCTTTCCCGCGCCCCAGGCCGTGAGCGGTTTTCTTTTAAGCGATAAACTGCTCCATGTGGCGGGCTATGCCGTTCTGGGAGCCCTTTGTCTGCGGGCCATGCGCACCTTTCCCATCAAAAGCGCCTCAATGCTTCTGCTTTTAAGCATACTCTTCTCAGCGTTCTATGGCGTAACGGATGAGATCCACCAGCTTTTCGTTCCATCCCGGAACGGCGACCCCTGGGATGTGATCGCGGACACGATGGGAAGCGTTCTTGGGGTGGCTGGCTACTATCTGATGGAACGGATCAACGGATTTCAACACTCTTTTGAAAAATAAAAAAATCCCCGGTCACTCGCCTTATAAAGAGCGGCGGATGGCCGGGGATTGTCAGCCTTCATAGGGGCCGAGTCCTATTTTTGCAAATACACATTGGGCGGATATACCTCCGCGAGATCTTCTCCCAGATAAGTTCTCTCGTTTTCACCCAGCACGCCCATGGAGAGGCAAATGAGTGTCCAGAGATGAACCACGTTGTAGTGGCCGCCATAATGGTGACTCAACTCGTGAATTTGGGCGTGGCAGTTGTGACATCCAGCGATGCAATATGTAGCGCCGGTCGTTTGAATCTGGCTATCTTTCAGTTTGCCGTAGGTTAGCCGTTCCTCTTTGTATCCTGATTGAAGGAAGCCGCCGCCGCCGCCACAGCAGTAGTTGTTGGACCGGTTGGGAACCATGTCGATGAAGTTCTCTTCACCCACAACCGATTTCACAACGAACCGCAGATCTTCGGCGATGGGATCGCCAAAGGTTTTCCGGACGATCTGGCATGGGTCTTGCACGGTGAACTTGACTTTGAGATCTTTGTTCCAGTCGGAATTGACCTTGAGTTTGCCTTCGCGAATCCACTTCGCGTAGTATTCGTACATATTTTTAACTTGGAAGGTGTGAGGAATCTTGAATTTTTTCAGTCCTGCCAGGACCGAGAAGGTGATGTGCCCTCACTCGGTGTTGAGGTATGTCTTACACCCCAACGCCTCCGTCTGCGCCGCCTGTTTGACGACGATGTTCTTCCAGCTCTCGTTGTCGGCCAGGAAGAGACAGTAGTTCTCTCCGGTCCAGGCCTTGCTGCCGTATGTCCAATCCGCTCCGGCAAGGTTCAGTATTTTCCATAGGGGCCCCATCTCCTCGGGTTCGGTCATGGGCTCCCGGGAATTCTGATTGACGAAGAACTCCGCGCCCTCCTTGTCGATAGGGGCCTGGAGATCCCGCTCCTCCCAGAAGGGCTCCGCCCCCTTGATCTCTTCCAGAATATCTCCCACGACAAATTCGAAGTCTTCCGCGCTGCACCCCATGGCGCTGCATGTGTCGACCTTGAGGGCCATATCGCAGGACTCCCGGATACCTTTCGGGCGATTTTCTCGCGGCGTCAGGCCTCTTGCATTGAAAACCAGCTGCGGGATATCTATTTTCATGGGGCATACATAGATGCATCGCTGACACATGGTGCACATCCAGGGCCATTTGGAGGCCTTGATTTCGTCATCCATGCCCAGAGCCGCCATTCTCAAGAATTTTCTCGGATCGAGTCCTTCAAGACCGGTGGCCGGGCATCCGGACGAACAGGCCCCGCATGTCAGACAGAGGTTAAGATTTCCCCCTTCCGGAAGGAGTTCTTTTACCTTGTCGATAAAAAAACTTTTCTTTTTTCCGCTAATCTTTATAGCTTCATCAGCCATACCGTTTCATCCTCCAACTTATTTTTTTTAAGCAAAGACCGTATTCCCTGACCAACGTTCAATCTGAAAGAAAAAAAATTCCTGGCTGTCAAGGACCGGTTTTAAACGCTTTCTCATGATCAAGGAGTTTTGAATTTACCTCAATCTTTCACCCGTTTACTCGAAAAAGGGATAGTCTCCATTATTCTTTGGGAGATGTCAATAATAAATCTCTATGGAGAGCCCCAGGAAGATTGAAATATTCTTTGCGATATGAATAAAAAAATGGGGCGATGGTTTCATGAGGCCCTATCAAACTCCACCCGGTTCCTGCCCCTGGTTTTTGCGCGATAGAGGGCACTGTCGGCCCTGGCGAGAGTCTCTTCGATCAATTCCGGGGACCTGTATTCGGTCACGCCAAAGGAGATGGTGATGCGGAAATGGTTGGGCAGGTCAGGGAAATAGAGACTTTCCGTGAGTCTTCTCAACCGCTCTGCGCATTTCACCGCGCTTTCCAGCTCCGGATAGGAAAGCACCAGCACAAACTCTTCGCCGCCGAACCGGGCCATGTAATCCTCCTCTCTCAGATCATTTGAGATGGCCTGGGCCACAATCCTCAACACCGTATCGCCCACCAAGTGACCATAGGTGTCGTTGATCTCCTTGAAGAGATCGAGGTCGAACATGCAGATGGAGAAGGTGGTTCCATTTCTGTCCGCCAAGGCTTTTTCCCGCTGGAGGGTTTCAAAGAGTTTCCGTCTGTTGAAAACGTTGGTCAGTTCATCATGGGTGGCGAGCTTTTTGATGATGCCAAGGGCCTCAACGAGTTTTTCCCTTAGCTGGTTGATATATCCGCCCACAAAGGAGAACCAGAAGAGAACGATCCCCAGGCATGCGCCGTTCAGCACCTCCAGATTGAGATTGACCATCTCTGGCCGAAAAAAAAGGAGCATGGCAACAACCGTTCCATAACTTATCAGGGCGAAGAGGGAGAGATAAAGAAATTGTTGAACCTTGAGCTTAAAGGCACCGAAGATGAAAATCATGAGATAGAAAAGAAGAAAAAGAGGTCTCACCGCCTCGGATGCATAATAGGCCACCACCATGAGCCAGGCGATGCCGACCACCATTTGCTGAATCGTAAGGCTCGGATCGCTAAAGCGTTTGTTGAAGCCGGTCCTGAAGATGCCATAAAAAACCGCCTGTGTCGCCAGCGCCGCACATGAATAGATCCACAGCATATGCCGGGGAAGACTCAAGCTGAACCCCTGGTAATGAACGAAAAATATAAAAAGGACGCTCATGAGGTACGATACCACCGACATTAAATAGCGGCGGATCAACTTTGCCTGTTTCAGGTCGTCTGAGGGGATGATTTTTAACATGGCGTTTTTTCTATGTGTTATTCACCGATGATTTTTACAAGAACCTTTTTTTTGCGCCTGCCATCGAATTCACCGTAAAAAATCTGCTCCCAGGTCCCGAAATCGAGCCTGCCGCCGGTCACGGCCACAACAACCTCCCGGCCCATGATCTGCCGTTTCATGTGGGCGTCCGCGTTATCCTCGCCCACGTTATGCTGATACTGGGAAACCGGCTCGTGGGGGGCGAGCTTTTCAAGCCAGACCTCGTAATCATGATGAAGCCCGGATTCATCGTCATTGATAAATACAGATGCGGTAATGTGCATGGCGTTCACAAGGACGATGCCCTCCTTGATCCCGCTTTCAGCAAGGCACCTTTCCACATCCGGCGTAATGTTGATGAAGGCGCGCCTGGATGGCGCATTAAAAAATAACTCTTCGCGATAGGTTTTCATCCGTTTTCCACTTCACCATTCATCAGGGGCCTCATCAACCCACGCCCCCTTCCAGGATGACGAGCCTCATCGCCCGCACCGGCAGGAGGCCCGGTATTTGTCAACCTCTTCGGTTAGCTCTTTCAGCTTTTTTTCAAGTTTTCTTAGGTCTTCACATTCAACTGGATCTTTAGGACCAATATCCACCTTTTTCCGCACAAATTCAATGCCTTTTTCCAATGGCGCAACCGAAAAATCTTTAAAGGCCGCACCCTCGTTACCCCAGACGTATCGAGCGATCTTGCCGGAAGGGATCTCATTGTCCTTTACATCAAAAACCAGGGAGCCGTTCACAAAGACCTGAATATGCTCACCTGAGAGGATGACCTTAAAAGCGTACCATTTGTTCTTTTCATAACGAAAGGCGTCTTCGGCCAGAGTGATCACATAGCCGTCCACTTTCTTAATCAAGCGCCTGTAATTTCTCTGGCTGTCCATGGAGAACCGGTAGTACCGGTCGTTATTCTGGTAGCGGAACATGACGCCGATGGCGTCATCGTCCCTTGAGAGCATCTTGCCGGTGAACACATAGTCTTTCCAGGCCATGTCGCCGCTCAAAAGATAGGTTCCGGGCTTGACAGGATCTTCCTGAAGCTCGGTGCCGCCGTACATATTGCTTTTTTGATAGAGCACCCCATCCTCCAGAGACCATAAAGAGGGCCCGTCATATTCGCCGTCGTCCACCACATGAAAGGTCGCAGGCAAGGGTTGCTTCACTCCCTTCTGGCCCATGAACGCCTCGGAATAAACCGGCGCGGCTTCGGGGGGGAGGGTGTCGCCAGCGGCATCTCCCACCTCTCCGGAGGTCAGGGTATCGAAATAGTTGTCTCCCAGATGCGCCTCTTCCACAATCTCCACGCTATTGCCCGGCGCCTCTTTTACGGAGGCCCCATCTTTCGTGGCGGTTTCCTCATTGGAGGTGGTGGTGGAAGCGATGGCGGAGCCGCTATCTTTGGCCTCGGCTTCCGCCGGGAGCGCCGTCGCTTTTTCAACCGGTCCTTCATCGACGCCAAGGGGAACGGCCACCAGCTCCTTGAACGCAGCCCCCTGGTTTCCCCAGCAGTAGAGAGAGACCTTACCCTCTTTCAGGGAATCGTCGGTCACCTCAAACAGTGGCGCATTGTCAATCGACACCTTAATATGCCGACCAACCGCTTGAATCTTCAACCGGTACCAGACTCCCTTTTCATAGGAGACCCCATCCTCCGCCAACAGCGCGCTCTTACCCCCGGCTTTCTTTATGAGACGCCGGTACTTCATTTCCCTGTCCATGACAAACAGGTAGTAATTATCCTTGTCCGTGTACCGGAACATGACGCCGATCCCGTGATCATCGTCTGAACGGAGGCTCACGCCCAACTCGCAGTCTGACCATACGCCATTTCCATTGATCACGTATGTTCCGGGCCTATCGAGGGCGCTTCTCTCCCCATTGGCGCTTTTAATGGGGCTCGATTGACGTATCATGCCCTCTTTAACGGACCATGAGGAGGGGCCCGCCACCTCCCCTTCATCCACAACCACCCATCCGGAGTGGAGCGTCATCAGGAGATTCCGGAAATCGCTTCTCGCATTCCCCCAGGAGTAGAGGCCTATCCGCCCGGCCTTTAACGACCCATCGGTGACATCGAATATCCGCTGGCCATCAATAAAAATCTCTAGGTGGTCTCCGGTCAAATTGACACGAAACGTATACCACTTGTTTTGTTCATAAGAAACGTCATCTTCCGCGAGGAGGGTCGCCTCCCCATCCACTTTTTTCATGAGGCGCCGGTAGCCCCTTTGCTGATCCATTGAAAAACGATAATAATTATCCTTATCTTTATAACGGAACATGACCCCGATTCCATCATCGTCCCTGGAGAGAAGATCGACACTCATGGTGTAGTCGGTCCAACCCTGATCGCCATTCAAGGCGTAGGTCCCGGGTTTTTCAATCCCGTCCCGGTTGTCTCCGCCACCATAGATATTGCCGGACTGGGTGATGATCCCGTTTGAAATAAACCAGGCAGGGGGACCGTCGATTGTCCCCTCGTTCACCACCGTCCATCCAGAGAGAACATCTTCCCGAGAGACACGCGTGAAACCATCGGAAGGTCCCTCTTTTTCATCCATTCCCATTGCGGGTAATCCCACCGCAAAAATCATGCAAAGAGCTATTAGGGAAACAGCCGCCTGTTTTTTGCTCACACCCATTTTCCTTTCACCTTATTTTACAACATTCCATGGACCATGATCATTGATGCAGTTTTTTGGACACGATGAAACACGAATGACGATCCATCATTAATCGATCGACGGGCATGGGTCAAGCATGATCATCCGGACGATAGAGTTGCTTTATCATTTTTTTGTAACTATTCAGCAGATATTCATCAAGATGGCGAAAAGCCCGTTTTGTTCGTTCCCTATTCTTTTTCAAGAGCTTCTTGGTTTTTTGCTGAACTGGCTAAAACAAGGCCATACTGAATAGTTACATTTTTTT
>JAGVHJ010000132.1 GCA_020056645.1 Desulfobacterales bacterium | reverse complement strand
TCTTGATTTGCATCTTGATGGCGGGGGCCCGGGATCTGGTCCTGATAGTCGCGCCCCAGGTTAAAAATCCGGCGGTCATCGAAGGCGCGGTGAGGATGACCCGGATCATTCTCCCGGCCCAGCTCTTTTTTTTCATGGGCGGCCTATTCATGGCGGTGCAATTCGCCAAAGGGCGGTTTCTTTTTCCAGCCGTCGCGCCACTGGTGTATAATCTGGGGATTATCGTGGGCGGCTATTTTTTAAGCCCGTTTATCGGCATGGAAGGGTTCTCTTGGGGAATGATTGGCGGCGCGTTTGTTGGAAATTTTTTGATTCAGTATATGGGTGCGAAAAAAGCTGGGATGCGGTTTAAGCCGATTGTCGCCATCCACCATCCAGAGCTCTTAACCTATATGAAGCTCACCCTTCCTTTAATGATAGGACTTTCCGTGACCTTTTCCACGGAATTTCTGATGAAATTTTTCGGTTCCTCCCTGGCCGAGGGCAGCATCGCCAAACTCAACTACGCATACCGGGTGATGCTGATGCTGGCGGGGTTCTTCGGACAGGCCGTGGGGGCGGCCACCTATCCCTTTCTTTCACGACTGGCCTCAGCCGGTCAACACGAGGAGATGGCCGGGCTTTTAGCCAACACACTCAAGGCCATCTCCGTGGTGATACCCTTTTCGGTTCTTTTCATGGTCTTGAGAACCGAATTGATTCAGACGCTGTTCCAGCATGGCAAGTTCGACGCAGCAGACACCCAGGCGACCGCCAGCGCCCTTTTTTTTCTCTTGATTGGAGCCGTGGCCTTCACGGCTCAGTCCGTGGTGAGCCGGGGATTTTACGCACTTCAGAACACCCTCTATCCCACCCTGGTCAACACTCTTGCCATGATCGGATGCCTTCCTCTCTTTTACCTGGGAACCCGCTTCATGGGCATCCATGGCCTCGCCCTTGCCGCATCCATGGCGGCCATTCTTCAGACGCTCATTTTATACATCCTGTGGACCCGGAAACACCCTGGTAAAACCAAATCGTCTTTAGCCGGATTCTATCTGAAGGTGATTCTTGTGAGCGCAGGAATCGGCGCTCTTCTGGAATGTTTCAACCGGTATGTGCTGAGGGCGTGCGCCCCCCCGACCCTTTGGGGAAACCTGCTGGTCTCTCTCGCGACCGGAGTGATCTTTCTCGTCATGCTCATGGGCGCAGCCTATCTATTTAAGCTCGACGAGGTCCGGGAGGCGGTGGAGCGGGTATTGAAAAAAATGAGGCTCTTGCCCAGATAATCCCTCACAATAAGCTTGGGGGTAATAGGTCATACCCTCTGATCTTTTGCCAAATAATCTGTTCGCACTCTCTCCCAGACTCCAGTCTGGGAGAGAAGAGCCGGAGGCTCCTCCATCCACTGCCTGAGGAGCGATCGGACTATGGGACCCAAACGATGATCAAGGTCAATCATTTGTTCAAATCCAAGGCGAAAAAAAATTGACCGCAGGCGTACATGGGGTATTGTGAGAATTAAAATTTTTTTCCAACGCAGGAGTTGGGGCGACTTAACAAAAATGTGAATATCGAGTTTCACTTTTAACAAATAGCCATCCCTTTTATTAAGGATTGAAGCGTTGACCGGCACCAGACAGTTTCTTGTTTCTCTTGCGGCCTTGATTGTGATCATCACCCTGGGGTCCCTGGGATATATTCTCATCGAGGGTTGGGAATTCATGGATGCCCTATTCATGACCGTTATCACCCTCACCACCGTTGGGTTCAACGTGGTCCACCCCATGGGGCAAACCGGTCAGCTTTTCACCATCGCGCTGATTTTCATCGGCGGCGGTTTTTTCATTTACGTGGTGGGGGCCATCGTGCAATTCATGGTGGAAGGCCAGGTCAGAACCATCTTGGGGAGAAGAAAATTGGACAAAAAACTGGATCGTCTGAAGGATCATTATATTATCTGCGGATACGGAAGGATCGGAAAGGTGCTCTGTCACCAGCTGACCTTTCATAAACGGATCAACTTCATGGTCATCGAACAGAACAAACAACTGATCCCCGTGTTGGAAGAGGACAAACGGCTCTACCTGATTGGCGATGCGTCCTCCGAGCAATCTCTCCTCAAGGCGGGAATAGAACGGGCCAGAGGCCTTGTGGCGGCGCTCGCCACGGACACGGACAACGTGTTTCTCGTCCTCACCGCACGCCAGCTGAATCCCAAAATTCTGATCATGGCCAGGTCGAGTTACAAAGAAACCGAGTCCAAACTCCGGGCCGCAGGCGCGAACCTGGTGGAATCCCCCTACGATATGGGCGCTGCCAGCATGGCCCAAAAAATTTTACGGCCAACGGTCACCTCCTTCCTTGATCTGGCCGTGACCCGAAAGCACAAAGAGATCCAGATGGAGGAGCTTCCTGTAAAAGAAAATTCGCCGCTGGTGAACATCATGCTGAAAGACACGGGCATCCGTCAGCAGTACAACCTGATCATCATCGCCATTAAAAAGGAAAACGGGGAGATGGAGTTCAATCCTTCCTTCGAAACCATCTTCAAAGCCGGAGACACCGTGATCGCCGTGGGGAAGGATAACGACCTGATGCGGCTGGAAAAAGTGCTGAATCCATCATAGCCCTTCCCCTTCGTTCAGGGTCTCTTCGTTCAATTCGATGATGGGCGTCTCAGGAACAATATCCTCCATGGGAGCGGGAGCCATTTGGATCGCCGAGAGGGCCTCCAGAATCATTTCCGAAACCGCTTCGGGATTTTCCTTCTGAAGAAAATGGCCCGCGTCCCTGATAATCCGGACATGGTCTTCCATCTGGGGAAGGGCGGTTTTCCATTTGTCGATCATAACCGGGTCTGAGAGCATATCCTGGTCGCCGAAGATGGCGGATACATAAATGTTCAGGCCCCCTGGCCCCCACTTTTCGTTCATGTTCTCATTGATGAACCGGATGAACGCCTCGCAGGAGGGATCGGCCTCCTCGTTGAAACAGGCGGCCTGCTTCAGAAGATGCCGGGCGTTCCTTATATTCTCCTTGGAGCGCAGATGGTTCTCATAGAATAGGACCTCCGCATCCTTGGGACCTCCGGTTCTTGGATGGCTGCCCATGGCAAGGTTTTTCACGACATCGATTTTGATGAGCATCGAGAGGGTGGGGGGCGTAAAAATCGAGTAGGCCGCATATTTCCCCCAGAGAACACCGGGCATCAGGGCCGAGACCGGGGAGTATCCGAAGAGGGGTAGTTTGTATGAGTAGGAGATGGTGTCCGCCGGGGTGAGCCTGAAAACGGTTGAGTTGATCAGGAGAATCCCCTTGACCCTTTCGGGAGTCGAGAGAAGGGCGTGAATTCCCAGAGGAGCACCCCATTCGTGGGCCACGAGGAGGATATCGGAAAGGTTGAGGTGGGTTGTGAATGATCGAATCGTTTCAGAATATTCTTCCGGGGAGATAGGAAAAGGGGCCCGGTCAGAGAGGCCAAAACCGATCAGGTCCAGGGCGACGAGACGAACGGGAGGAGATGGTTTTTCTTGCAAACGGGAGATGACATCGTGGTAAATATAGGAAGAGGTCCGGTTCCCGTGGATAAAAAGAAGGGTGGCCACCGGGAGGCCCGCACCGCCTATAAGCGTATCGTAATAGAAGATTTTTTTCCCCTTCAAGGAACCCTCCGGGATGTCGAAAAAGGCTTTATTGCCCGCCGGGCAATAAGTGTCCGGGATGTCGGTTTTTAAAAGATCCCCATGAAACAGGTGGGGTTTGGCCGAAGAGAGAAACGACTGTTCGAGCAGGAAATAACCGATGGGAAAAGGGCTGATGATCAGGATCACGACCAGAAGAATTTTAAGCAGTCTCATATTTTTTTCTCATTTGGGTTCAGAGGGTTTAACAGGAATGCCCAGGCTTGGGGTCACTGCCTTTCTTTAATCGCATTTTTTATAAATTACAAATTATTTCAGAGGTGACAATGAAACCGGCAAAAGAGATCAGTGAAGGGGGCGGAAAGGCCCTCTTAAAACTTGCAAGAAAAACCATTTTAAAGAGGCTCTCAAGAGAACCCGCGACAGAGGAGCCCAATGATCCGGATCTGGCGCTGCCCGAGCTTGCGGTCAAGCGGGGAACCTTCGTGACCCTGACGATCGGCAAGAACCTGAGGGGGTGCATCGGAAGCCTCACCGCTTCCGAAACGATTGTGGAGAGCGTGCGAGGAAACGCCATTCATGCGGCGTTCAATGATCATCGGTTCGAGCCGCTGACTCTGGAGGAGCTTTCCAGGGTGACCGTGGAGGTGAGTATCCTGACCGATCCCACGCCCCTTTCCTTCAAAGACGCCGACGATCTGTTGGAGAAGTTACGGCCCGGCGTCGATGGCGTGATCCTAAGAAAAGGAGGCCGGAGCGCGACCTTCCTTCCCCAGGTGTGGGAGCAGCTCCCCAGG
>JAGVHJ010000219.1 GCA_020056645.1 Desulfobacterales bacterium | reverse complement strand
GTGAAGGCCAGAGAAAACCGATCATCGACGTACCATTGATTGACGATTATCCCGTTCGTTCTCTCTTCTGGCTTGATCCACGCGCAGACGGTGAGCGCTTGATCCAAGGTGATCCATGGACGGTTTTGGATTTCGGCCCTTGCGTCGTTACCCGGAAAAGCGCCGGCTTTTTTAAATCGCCCCGCCGTTATTCCGCAAGTCGCTCCATTCATGGGTTCTCCATCCAGATGATTGCCCGAAACATCGCGAAGAACCCCCTCTTCACATTGATCAAAACCATAGCGCCCCAGGGGCGTCTCAACGGCGATATAACTTGATCTGGAAACTCCTTTACCATTCTGCTGGGGTGACATCCACATCTCCTTTTATTCGATCTTCAATTTTTATATGAATTATGAAAGGGCCTCCAACCCTGACCGGCCAACAGGGTTTAAATTTTGGCCGAAACTATCAATTAATCTTCCGTTTCTATCATTCACAAAGCCGTTATAAAAAGCCTATAGTCACTCATACGGCGCTCGATTTATAAAAACCACAAAAAAAAAGGGGGAGCATGTCCATTCTTTTTACGCCGCGAAAGATCGGCGCGCTGGTGATCAAAAACCGGTTTGTCCACTCGGGCACAGGCGAGTGCATGGCCGCCGAGGCGGGCGGCATGACCGATATGCTCGTGAAACGCTATCAAACCCTTGCCAAAGGTGAGGTTGGATTGATTGTAACAGGTTACATGTCTGTCCATCCCCTGGGACGGGCCATGCGTCATCAGACAGGTATCCATTCCGATGAGTTCATTCCAGGCCTTGAAAAACTGGCGCGGGGAGTCCATGAGAACGGGGGCCGCGTTCTCTTCCAGCTGGTCCATGCGGGACGTCAGACAACCTCCCAGGTGATCGGTCAAAAACCAGCGGGGCCCTCGGCCATGCGCCGGGATCCGACCTATCTGATCAAACCCAGGGCATTGACGGGAAAGGAGATCCGGGAAATTATCCAATCCTACAAGGATTCAGCTAAAAGGGCTGTGGCCGCCGGAGCCGATGGAATCCATATCAGCGCCGCCGGCGGCTATCTGATCAATCAGTTCCTCTCTCCCTACCATAACAACCGAAAGGATGAATGGGGAGGTTCATCCCAAAACCGGTTCCGGCTCCTCAAAGAGATCGTGCTGGCGATCAAGGAGGTTCAGCCTTCGGAGGCCCCTCTGGTGGTCAAAATCAGCACCGACGACCATACGCCAGGGCCGGGCGTTACATTAAACCAGGCCCTGGAGCACGCCGCATGGCTTGCGGGTCTTGGGGTGAACGGAATCGAAGTGGCGTCGGGCAACCTCTTGTACAATCACATGACCATGTGGCATGGCGAGGTTCCCACACGGGAGATCGTCAGAGGGCTTCCCGGCTGGCAGAAGCCCTTGGCGTGGCTGAAGATGAAAACCATGGAGGGAAAACACGATCTGAAAAACCCCTGGAATCTTCCGGCCGCCAGGGAGATCAGAAAGGTCGTGGGAGATACCCCCCTCTTCCTGGTAGGCGGCTTAAGGGAGGTCCGGCAGATGGAGGAGATCCTGAATGAGGGAAGCGCCGACTTCATTCAGATGTGCCGGCCCTTTATCCGGGAGCCCTTTCTCGTGAAAAAAATCCAGGAGGGGAAAACCATGAAAGCCGCCTGTATCAACTGCAACCGGTGTCTGGGGGCGATCGTGAACGGCATGCCCATCGCCTGTTATCACAAGGGGCTTCCCAAAAAAACGGAATAGAGGGTTTTATCGATTTACCATTTAAAAAAAAGGAGCTAGAAAATGATGCTAATTGTTCAAATAGGGATTGCCGCAGCGGTTATGCTGCTCCTCTATGTGTTTGGTGTCAGAAGATGGTACAACACCTGGGGAGCGACACCAGCGGAAGCATCCATGAAGATGCCGGAAGACGATATGATCCCCAACCCCTTCATCGACATGACCCACGCCATCACCATCCACGCGCCCCCGGAAAAAGTGTTTCAATGGCTCAAACAGCTTGGCCAGGGAAGAGGGGGCTACTACAGCTATGACTGGCTGGAGCGGCTCTTCGGATTCGGCATCCACAATCTTTACCATATCGATCCCCGGTTCCAGCAGATGGAAAAAGGGGACCATGTCAACCTCCATCAAAATGGCATGGGCGCAACGGTCCTCGCCCTGGAAGAGAACAAAAAGCTCGTGATCGGCATGGATTCCAGAAACCTGATCGAAGGCCGCCGATATTTTCTTCCTGTTCCCCAGAGCATGTACATCGCCGGATTCTGGAGCTTTACCCTGATCGGACAGCCCGATGGCTCGACCCGGCTCATTGAACGGTGGAAAATCGAATGGTCCGCCAGGAACCCGGTGTTGAATCTTATCTTGACCTTCGGCTTTGAACTCCCCTCCTTTATCATGGAGCAGCGGATGCTCCGGGTGATCAAGATGTTGTCCGAGGGGGTTCCTCCCGGCAGGCTGGGTTTTTTCTAAAGCTCCTTGAACATTGGAAAATAGCGGTCTTAGGACTCATTGCAAATTAAAATGGACAAAATTGCGCTCGGATTTTGGGTGGATTTATCCGATTTGATTGAGCAAACCCGCAGGCATGGTCGCTCTATGTCGAGGATTTTGCGAATAAGAATCGTTCAAAGATCACCTGAAGATGAGCTGCAAGATATTCAGGTGATTTTGTAATGAGTCCTTAGCATGGACAATCCCTTTATTTGATTTTATCCTCATCCTCACCCGCGAAGATAATTGCAAAATAGAGGGTGGCGTCGGATACGATCAAACGTTATTTTGGTATCAAGGCCATAAACGTAATACTTACATAAATTCTAATTAAATTAATGTTTTAAAGCCTCCGAATGTAACTTCTCAATAAGTCCGGGTTACATTGGAACTTACTATACAGATGAGCTTGACCTAATCAAATCCGGAAGGGGCGGAATGGCATTTATGTTTGC
>JAGVHJ010000060.1 GCA_020056645.1 Desulfobacterales bacterium | reverse complement strand
TTACCATAAAGCCTCCAAAGACTCGCTACCCGGTGGATGGCCTTCCTTCCGGGGCGGGACTCCCTCCCGCTCGATTACACGACCTTGCCCGGTCGCACTAAAGATTTGACCCTATGCTACTTAAATTCGATTGATTTTTGTCTTGACTAAGGGGGCCACTATACTCCGAGACTCAAATCCCAGTTACTGTTCAGCCATAAGGTCAAATAAAACTTTTTCATAATATTTTCCTCGTCCCTTACATCAACCACCTTCTTTGCATCAGCCGATAGGCGAAGAAAAGCGTTAAAAGCCCCACAAAAAGCAAGTTGAACCAAGCCGGATATAAGGTCGACAGACTTCCGTCATCAAGCAGGATGGCCTTAATGGATTCATAAAAAGGATAAGATGGCACAAATGGCGCAATGGCTGTTAATTTATGTGAAAAATCAGATAGCGCGGATGGAAGAAGATGGGGCAGATAAAAAATAACGCCCAGGGTTCTGGCGCTGGCCTGGTTGCGGCATAAAAACCCCAGAAAAACCCCATATGAACTGAAACAGAAACTGCCGACCAGAAGAAACGCCATATAACTTAAGGCATGTCCGGGGCGGAACTGACCGATCAGGTGGAGAAACACGACGGAGGAGACGATTAAAATCATGCCTGACATTATTTTGGCGACAAGCCATTCGATTTCACGCATGGGTGTCTGTAAAAGCGCGACAAGTATGTTCTTTTCCTTTTCCTCGGCAACCTGAGCGGGCATGATGATGAAGCTTACAAGCAACACCAGCATCAGTATCCAGGTCGGCAGCGTCTGCTTCTGAATCCCGCCTTCCTGAACAGCCTGAATATCGACAAGCCAGTTCGTGCCCCTTCCTTCGGCTGCTTTTTGCAGTGCCGCAAAACTCTCAACCATCGAAAGACACACCAGAGACTCTTTTTTCAGCACAACCAGAACAAAACCCATATGTTCGTTTTCAGATTGAAGCAGAAGACCATCGATTTTCTTTTCTTTTAACCACCGTCGCCCTTCTTCCTCATGGGAAACGCGATGAATGTTAAATATCGTATCGGCTGATTCCAGGGCGTTAAGAACAACGGGTTCGACGGATTGTGTTTTAACCATCCCGATGTTCATCATCTTAAAATCCCCGTCGGTTCTATCCACCAGCTTCAAAGAAACAAACACAAAAAAGGGAATAAAGATAATCAAAAAGAGGGTTTTATTCTTTAATGAAACGGCCAAATCGTTGACCGTTAATGTCATGATATGTCTTATCATGATAGATACAGGTTTTCATGGACTTCTGATTGAAAATAGGTTTGGGGAGACCCGTCGAAGACCACATCTCCATGATGAAGAACAACGATCCGGGTCGCAAGGGTTTTTATCTCTTCCGGTCGATGAGAGGTGAAAATGATGGTTTTTCCTGAGCTGTGAAAGGTTTTGAGCAGCGTGTAAATCTCTTTGGTCATTTCAAAATCGATTCCGGAGGTCGGTTCGTCAAAAAGAAGCACGGGCGGATCCGCCAGAAGCGCCCGTCCGATGCTTACCCGTTGCCTCAAGCCTTTGGATAACTCCTGTATCCTGTTATGACGAAATGAAAGCAGATTGAATAGACTCAGTATGCTCTCCACCCGCTCAGATGACACCTTAAACAAACGGGCAAACAGTGTGAGATTGTATTCAACGGAAAAAAAATCGAACAGATTCGGGGTTTCAGGAATAAAACCCACCTTCCTTACAACAGCCAGCCTGTTGACCTGATCGATCTCTTCAATAAACGCCTGACCGCTGTCGGGGAGCAGCCAACCGGACAGCACTTTCAAAAGTGTTGATTTTCCCGCCCCGTTGTGGCCAATAAGGGCAACCAGTTCGCCCTTTTCCACCTCAAGGTTAATTGCGCGGATTCCCCTTTCTTCATGATAAACTTTTGTAAGATTAAGAATCCGAATCTCCATACGATTTTATGTTCTCTTTGCAAGATAAAGAATCGTAAACACTAGCACCACAACGATCAGAACTCCGATAACGACATCCATTTTTTTCTCCTCCTTTCTTATGTTCGATCAGACAGATAGACAATCACAAGCACTAAAGCCACAACCACAAGAACTCCTATGACGAATCCCATACGACACCTCCTTTAAGCCAAGTTTCTTTTTTTCCCTATGACCAGAAGACCAATGCCTCCAACAAGTGCTATCCCGCCAACGATCGGTGGTAGGGGAATGGTATTCTTTTTGGTCACCGTCACGTCCAGAGAACCGATATCAACGATTTTTTCTCTGGTAGAATATGTAAAACCCTGGTACCCGAGGGCAATGACCCCGATAGCGATCAGTATGATTGATAAAACGGTGGTTATTCGCATGCCTCCTCCTCCTCCTTATTATTCGTTGACTAAATTTTTCCCATTAAGAGGAGAATCACAATGATAAGCAGCGCCAATCCGGCCCCTCCGCTGGGGAAATAGCCCCATGACCGGCTATGAGGCCAGACGGGGATTGTTCCAAGAAGCGCCAGTACCAGAATAACGAGTAAAATAGTTCCAATTGACATAGCCGTTCTCCTTTTTGTATTTTTTTTTACCTTTAATCCTTTATTCGCGGTTTAACTTTCCTATAACATTTCAATATGTATGCCATACGCCATACACTGAGAAACATGCTATTCAATTGTCCGTTTTATATGGATAATCAGCAAAAATGTTTGGTTTGAAAATGGCTGCACCCCTCCATAATATAAGGGTCATATATGATCTTTCGGGTATATATGGCCTGTCGTGTTTCAAATTGTTTGAGACGAATCAGAGGGGAGTCTTGCGTGGTATTTGGGGGCAGCTCACGAAACGGAAAAAATAGCACGTTACCGAGGGGGATAAGTGGTTATATCTTTTGGCGCATGGCATCTTTTTTCCTTTCATCTATCCACCAAGATAATGATGGTAAAGGTGTCATGCTCATTTTCCCACTGCAATACCTTATTTTTTTACTCCTTAATTTCCATAACATGCTGTCGTTTTAACGATAATTTGCCCTTTCTCTACCAAAATCCATCGATTAGGAGATCAGGTGTCCTGACTTTCGGCGGGCCTCGAATCGCCGGGGGACATCATCGCCGACCTGGAGAAGGCCTTTTCCTGGTGAAATAGGTGAAAACCAAAACAGAAGGGGCAAAAATGAGGGGCGTCCAACGGCCCTGAAACAGACCCATTTAGCGCCTGAACGAAAACCAGAATTTTCGTTCAGGCGCTATCTATAAACCGAGGATCACGATTTTTCGATATTTTCTTTCAGCTCCCTTGAAAACCGCACCACGCTTCTGTTCT
>JAGVHJ010000061.1 GCA_020056645.1 Desulfobacterales bacterium | reverse complement strand
GGGTCGCTTCTCGTTACGAGGCAGCGCCTCGTAACCAGGAACCCAAACCCATTTGTCCAGATTTTTTAAATCTGGCCCCCGGAGGGTAAATTCTTAGACTTTAACATATTAATTTAATTATAATTTATGTAAGTTTTAAGCTTATAACCTTGATTACAAAATAACGTTTGATCGTATCCATAGAGAAGATCATTGGGCAGCCCTGGGCCAGGGATGCCCAATTAATTACTATTTATAAAATATATTTTTAGTAATGTTATAAATAGTAATATTATCTTATTGACACATTATGAATAATGGCTATTTTGTTTTTCAAAAGGAAACGAACATAAAAAAACGATTTATAAACCGATACATATATGGAGGGCGTCATGTCACTTATAAAATTCATTCCCTGGAGACCGGCAACACCTTTAAACGGACTTTTTGATGATTTTTTCACAACCCCGTTCAAGGAAGAGGAGGGCTTTTTCAACCCGGTGGTGGATATCTATGACAACGACACATCCATTGTCATCAACGCCGACCTGCCGGGTGTAAAGAAGGAGGAGATCTCGGTCGACTTCCACAACGGGCTCCTCACCATCCAGGCCGCGAGGAGTGATGAAAAGGAAGTCACTGAAAAAAATTTTTATAAAAAGGAACGGGCCACCGGCGTATTTAAACGCTCCTTCACCCTCCCGGACACGGTGAACCCCGATACCATCAAGGCGGAGTTCAAGGACGGGGTATTGAAGATCGAAGTGGAGAAGCCGGAAGAGACAAAGGCGAAACAGATAAATGTGAAATAATAAAGAGAGAAAGGATGACTCTTATGAAAAAAGTAATCGGCATAGACCTTGGCACAACCAACTCGTGTGTCTCTATCATGGAGGCCGGAGAGGCCAAGGTGATCACAAACCAGGAAGGGGGAAGAACCACGCCATCCATGGTGGCCATATCGAAAAACGGCGAACGGCTCGTGGGCCAGATCGCCAAGCGCCAGGCCGTGACCAACCCTGAGAATACGGTCTTCGGCGTCAAACGGTTGATTGGCCGGAAATTCCATTCCGAGGAGGTCCAAAAGGATAAAAAGGTGCTCCCCTATAAAATTGAAGAGGCGGAAAACGGGGATGTAAGAATCCGTCTGAACGGCAACCCCTTGAGCCCAGCGGAGATATCCTCTTACATCCTCTCCAATATCAAGCAGACGGCGGAAGCCTATCTGGGCGAAACCATAACCGACGCGGTCATCACGGTCCCCGCCTATTTCAACGACAGCCAACGGCAGGCGACCAAGGACGCGGGCAGGATCGCCGGATTGAACGTGCTCCGGATCATCAACGAGCCAACGGCGGCGGCCCTCGCCTATGGCCTCGACAAAAAAAAAGAGGAGAAGATCGCCGTGTTCGACCTGGGGGGCGGCACCTTCGACATATCGATCCTTGAGATCGGTGATGGGGTCTTTGAGGTGAAGTCCACCAACGGAGACACCCATCTGGGCGGCGACGACTTTGACTTGAGGATCGTCGACCACCTGGCCGACCAGTTCCGGAAAGAACAGGGCATCGATATCCGGAAAGACGCCATGGCCCTTCAGCGCCTCAAGGAAGCGGCTGAAAAGGCCAAGATGGAGCTCTCCTCCTCCCTGGAGACCGATATCAACCTGCCCTTTATAACGGCGGACGCAAGCGGTCCCAAGCACCTCAACATGCGGCTCTCCCGTTCAAAGCTCGAATTCCTGGTCGCGGACCTGCTCGAAAGGACCGAGAAGCCGGTTCGAGAGGCCTTGAAAGACGCTGGTCTCTCGGGAAAAGAGATCGACGAGGTAGTTCTCGTGGGCGGCATGACCCGGATGCCTGCGGTTCAGGAGCGGGTCAAACGGCTTTTCGGGAAAGAACCCCACAAAGGGGTCAACCCCGACGAGGTGGTAGCCCTTGGCGCGGCTATTCAGGGAGGTGTCTTGAAAGGCGAGGTCCAGGATGTGCTCCTCCTCGATGTGACGCCCCTTTCCTTGGGAATCGAGACCCTGGGGGGCGTGATGACCAAACTCATCGAGAAAAACACGACTATCCCGGCACAGAACAGCCAGATTTTCTCCACCGCCGAAGATAACCAGACGGCGGTGACCGTTCATGTTCTCCAGGGCGAACGGGAAATGGCGGCCCACAACAAAACCCTCGGCCGGTTCGAATTGACAGGGATCGCTCCCCAGCCCAGGGGTGTCACCCAGATTCAGGTCATTTTCGATATTGACGCCAACGGCATCGTGAATGTCTCGGCCAAGGATATGAATTCCGGCAAGGCCCAGTCCATACGGATCACGGCGTCGAGCGGTCTCTCCAAGGATGAGATCGAGCGGCTGATCAAAGACGCGGAAACTCACGCCGGCGAAGACAAGAAGAAGCGGGAGCGGGCCGATGCGAGAAACCAGGCCGATTCCCTGATCTACTCCACGGAGAAGGCCATTGCCGGGTATGGAGAGACCATCGACGCCAAGGCGAAAGAAGAGGTTTTAACGATCATCTCCCTCCTGAAAAAAGAGATGGAGGGGGAGCGTACCGAAGAGATCCGCGCCTTGACAGAGAGACTCTCCCAGGCGGCCCAGCGGTTGACCGGAGCCCGGTCCCAGCAGTGCAACCAAACGGGCGGCCACCCAAAAGAGCCCAACGACCACGATTCCAGGAAACACGGCCACGATGATGATGTCATCGACGCGGAGTATAAAGAAGTGGCATAACCCTTTTTCCGCTTGAACCATCAACGCCCCGCACCCTGCGGGGCGTTGCCATTTCGGCCCTGTCTGGCGCCAACCTTTTTAAAAGGCCGCCGACAAAAAAAAGATTGACAGAACGCATAAAAAACTCTTTTTTAATCGGTGATATTGAATGAAGATCATGGCCATTGACTGACAGCCTCAACCAGGAGCTCCGTTGAAATACGAAATCATTCCCTTTTCCGATCACCTCTATCTGATCTGTCTCGAACCGCCGATTCCAGGCTTTGACCACTTTCTGGGAACCTGGCTTTACAAGGGAGGCGACCCATTTATTGTGGACCCTGGGCCCAAGGTGACCTCCGGCCTCCTCATCGACGCCCTGACCGCGCTTGACGTAAAGCAACTTTCCCATATTCTCCTGACCCACATCCATATCGATCACGCCGGGGGGATTGGGGAGATCGCCGGCCATTTTGGGGATGCATCCATTATCTGCCATGCCGACGGAATTCCCCATCTGGTGAAACCGGAGAAGCTCTATGAAGGATCGGTAAAAACCCTGGGAAAGACCGCCCAAATCTACGGTCCCATCGCTCCGGTTCCGGAGAACCGCTTCATCCCGGCCCAGGGCTTCTCCCACCCGGAAATTACGCCAATTATCACACCGGGCCACGCGGCCCACCATGTGAGTTACATGGCGAACGGCCATCTCTTCGCAGGCGAGGCGGGAGGCGTCTCTCTTCCTGTAAAAGAGGGTGGCCTCTATCTAAGGCCAGCCACGCCGCCCCGGTTTTTCATGGAAACCTATGTGAAAAGCATCGACGACCTGATCCGCATGAACCCCGCGACCATCTGCTATGGACATTTCGGCCTCAGGGAAGATGGCCGGGCCATGCTCGAAAAAAACCGTGCCCAACTTTTTCTGTGGAAAGAAACCATCGCAAAAGCGCTGAAGGATCACGGGGAAAACACCGACCGCTACGCGGCGATCACCCGGCTCCTTCTTGAGTCCGACCCAAATCTCGCTGGTTTTTCAAGCCTCGACGAGGCGACGAAGGAGCGGGAAAGGGGATTTATTAAAAACTCAATCATGGGGTTTGAAGGATACTTGAAAAAATCCTGATTCAACCACCCCGCCAACCCAAAAACCCAAACAATCAGTCAGTGAATTCTATGAACACAAAGAACCCCATCACGACCATCGCCCTGGAGCTGAATATCACCCCGGACCAGGTGGAGGCGGTTCGCGCCCTCCTGGAAGACAGCGCGACCATTCCGTTTATCGCCCGATACAGAAAAGAGGCTACAGGAAGTCTTGACGAAGTGTTGATCACGGCCATCCGGGACCGGTTGGTTCAACTCAAGGAGCTTGCCGAACGCCGGGAATCGATCCTGAAATCCCTGGAGCAGAACGGCCATCTCACCGACGACTTGAAGGCCAAAGTCATGGAAGCGGAAACCTTGGCGATTCTGGAGGATATCTACCTCCCCTATAAGCCCAAGAGACGGACCCGAGCCACCGTGGCCCGGGAAAAGGGGCTCGACCCGCTCGCGGCGCTCCTTCTTGAACAGATTGGGGTCGACCCCGACATCGAAGCCCAGGCCTTTGTCGATCCGGAAAAAGGGGTTCAGTCGATCGAAGAGGCCCTGGCGGGCGCTCGGGACATTATCGCCGAATCGGTAAGCGAACACGCCGAGGTTCGCGCAGCCCTGAGGGAGCTCTTCATTCAAAAAGGAACCATCAAGAGCGCGGTGGTATCGGGC
>JAGVHJ010000524.1 GCA_020056645.1 Desulfobacterales bacterium | reverse complement strand
TACTCCATTTCTGGCGAGCGCGGATGAATTTGATGCCGGCATTGAGCTTGAAGATGGCATTTCAGTGGAAGACGCGTTGACTCCCGAAATCAATTATACTTTTATTAAAAGGTACGCTGTTCAGAAGGCCAAGGTATTGGGAGATACCGAGGATGTGGATGATGTCGAGGGGATTTACGATGACTATTCCAGAACAGCTGGCATAGGAAACGTTAACCTTGCACCAGGTACGTTGATCAAAGGAGATGTTTATATTGTTATCGACGCAGATACGCTTAACGCCATCGATACCAATTGACCCCTTCCATTATTGGTCTAATCATGAACGGAATGTCAACCGATCGCGAATCTCATGAATTGATATGGTTATATGAATAAATTAAAATTACGATTATCCATTCTGTGTCATATTTTTCTATTTTTTATTATATTGTTCACTCTATCCTGCAGTAAAATTAATCCCCATGCCGTGGATGTAGACATGAAAACATCCCCGCCATCCGAGCGCTATACCGTATTCAGTCAGGCCCTGCTTGACCTTGGCCTCATGACGGAAATCTACGGGGCACCCCAGGTTAAGATTTTGAGCAAGGATATCGTTGATAAAACTGGAATCTCCGTTTCCCAGATATCCACAGGTGAAATCCCCCGGGATATTTCCCAGATGGTCATTTCCACGTTGAACGGTATCGGAGGCAAAGTGGTTCTGATTCCCCACGATGCTGTTTTCATGAGTGATTACAGGGCGCTTGGCTACTCCAGGTTTGAACAGAAATTCGTTCCTGACATTGTTCTCATCGGTGGTATTTCAGAATTTGATCGGGGGCTTCTTACTAGGGGTACGAATACGAATTTCAGTCTTGATACCAAAGATTTCGCCGACGGTAAGGAGATGTGGTTTGGACCCCAGACCTTCGGGTTTGACTACTGGGGATCCACCAAGGAATCGTTCGCCCGGATCGGTCTTGATTTTATTTTGATGGATTTCGCGACCCTTTCGGGCATTCAGAAAGTACAAGCCTCCAACACCATCGAAGTGTCAAAAGCAACAGCGGATAAAGAAATGGCTTTTACCCTTTTTGGACCCACATTCGGTCTAAAGGGAACCGTGAAGAAGATCCAGGGGCGGCATGGCGCCATTCGTCTTATGGTGGAACTGAGCATGATTCAGATGATCGGGAAATACTTGAAACTGCCTTATTGGAGGCTGCTTCCCAATGCAAAACCCGATCCTGTGGTCATGGAAGCTGTTGAAAAAGAGTACATCATGATGGGAGATATTCAACGCATTGCAAAAATTCAGGAACTGCTCCTGATGCACGGCTATAATTATGTCCAATTGACAGGACGACTCGATGAGCAGACATGTAAAGCGCTCAGCGCCTTCGATCCCGCCTATTCCTGCAACAGCCAATCCATTAAAAAAGACTTCTATTTAAAGCTTTATGAATCCGTTCCCATTACCCGAGAGGCTTTGAAACGACGGTTTCTCATCGGGCGCAACACCAGCCAGACTCAACAGGGCCATCTCTACGTGGAAACAGAGCCGGCCAATGCAACCGTTCGTTTCCTTAATGTGAAGTCTGAATTTTATCAGGGAATGCCTCTAGATCCCGGGCGCTACCTGCTTGAAGTCTCCCTTGATTACGACGACTCTTATCAATCTCAGAAAATGTGGGTCACTATGGACAGGGATGACAGGACGTTAAAGATAGTCCTGCCGCCAAATGCATCATCCTTTCAAGGCCCATAACCATTGATGAAGGAGGTTTTGACAATTATGTATACCGGAAAAGAAAGACGGCAACACATCCGATATAGCGCCGGTTCCATGTCGGTGAACGTGTCCTATGAAGACAAGACGACCGGCGTCAAAAGCATCGAACGGGTAAAAGCAGTGGATTTCAACAATATGGGGCTTTCCATTGAAACCAATTTGGTCTTCAATGTCGGTGAAACCATCTCCATGGAGATCGCCAATCGCAATGAACGGTTGTCTGGAGTCGTGGGAATTGTGTGTTATATGGAAGAACAGCCCGATAATTTCAGGTATGGCATACAGTTCGATTATGGCGCGAATCCATTTATGTGCTCAGACGAAGTCGAATCCACCCTTGAGAATATTCAACACATGATGAAGCGCTCTCAGCCCGCATCTTACAGGTCCGCTTACAGACGGATAAAAAATAAATACAAATAGGCATGTAAGAAAACCATATGGTCCGGAAAACAAAGAAGAGAGGGGGGCTTCTCTCTCCTTCTTGGTGCTATTCATCGGTTCTCTTAAGAGGAGAGGCTTTTTCAGACTTGCTTGAGAAGCCCAGCTTTGTCATCTCTTCGTGGAGTCTTTTCACATTAATCGGCTTCGTGAGATAGGCTTCGCATTGTGACCTGAAGGCTTCAAGAATATTTTTTCTGTCGTCAAGGGCGGTGATCATAATCACCTTGACGCCATCATGCCCCATAACGCCTTTATCATATTCAAATTTTCTTAGTTCTTTCAAAACCTGCTGTCCATCTTTCCCAGGCATCATGATATCCAGCGCCACAAGGTGATAAGGCGCCTTTTTTTCAAAAGCCTTAAAAAACATATCGAGCGCTTTTTCTCCATTTTGGGCGATTTCGATCTCACCATAAACGGCAAGCAGTTTCATCATGACAGAACGACTGACAATGTCGTCTTCAACAAGTAAGATTTTCATAAATACCTCTTGATATTATTGAAATTTATTAGATATTTTAACACTCCTGTGGTCCATTATCAAGCTTTAAATCCGGAAACAAATAATTGTCTTCTCCTCATCGTATCGGTTGGGATACCAGGACTCATATCTATCCATCGGGCAAATGCGAATCAAGGTATTTCTAAGTCTTGACAGTAGGGTCATAACATACTATCAATAAATTCCTTCTAGTCGATATTTCAGCATGTTGTTTTAAATTAGGCTTATATTTCCGTATCCAACTAAGTTTTACTAAAAGCTCTTTATTTTTTGCAGGTATCAAATTAAGGGTATTGGCTGGCGGAGCCAGTTACCGAAAGGGTGTTTGCCCTAAAACAATTGTTTAGGGTATCGGGGCGGCAAAAGACCAGGGAGATAATAACTTTTACCATTTTTAAAAGTACATGGCATATGACCGAAAACAACACTGGGTTCGATTCAAATAGAACGTGTGCCGGCTTTGTAGATAGCCAGCGTGGAGTCTTCAGCCAAGCAGCCTCTCCGGTATGTGTCACCTATATCCGGAATAGCTACATTCTAGAAGAGCTTAAAATGCATATCTGCAATCACGGATACCGTCTGGTCCCTGTTGCAGAGAAGGCCGCGTTTTACACGGAAATATTAGAAAATCGAGCGGAAATCCTTATTATCGAAGCATCGGATGATGATGATGCCGGGTCGCTCTCCTTGGAGATCAAGAAACAATTTCCCAAAATGATCATTCTCCTTGTATCATCTGGAATGACTCGATCATCGCTTCTTCCTACAGAAATGGTTTCCGTGTTTGATATGATCAAATATCCATTTGAAGAGACTGCTTTTTCCCTAATGATGCATCGGGTGAGCAATCATCTTGAAACGACTCGCGCAAACAGATATCTTGAGGAGGCGCTTGCGCGAAAAAAAAAGGAAACATCTGAAATCGAAGAGAGTTTCACCAAAATCGTGAACCTATCGAAAGCCCTCATCGATTCAACCAACAGAAACCAGATGGGGATCTCTTTTCTAAAGACAATCGCCCACAATATGGCCGCCGAGGGC
>JAGVHJ010000473.1 GCA_020056645.1 Desulfobacterales bacterium | reverse complement strand
TCCCGATAGAGATTGAGATCATGTTTCGCGTGTTTTTTCCAGTGCTGGATGAACATGGTGTACATGAATTTGATCTTGGAGCTACTCGAAAGACCCACGATTTTTTCGTCGATCTTTAACGCGACCTGGCCAAACCTGTAGGCGGCGTCGTAGAGGTTCAATCCGGTGCCGATGATCGATCCCAGGGCGCAATAGGCAAGGGGCGAATGGTAGGAATTGCCAAAGGTGAGAATCTGTCTCACGCCATATATCACGATATAACAGAAGAGATTGGCGTTGATGTAGTATCCCACGGTCCCTGTCTGGATCTGCATATCGTCATAGGCCAGGAACTCTTCATCCGTCGCCACCGGCAAATCGGCGAAGTCTTCGATTTTACGCCGGCCCATGCGGAGATAGAGCTTGATCAAGGAAGAGATGATGCTGAGTTTGCTGACCTTCAAAGGAATCGCGAAACCGATGAGCTTGCATCCCTCAAGTCCCAACCTCATGGCCTCATCATAGTTCCCCTGATTGGTGTAGAGGATGATCATGAGGGTGTAGGCCCTGGCCTTGTGGATGTTGTTGTTCGAATGTTTCACGATATCGTAGAAGATCTCCACGGCGCTGTCAAAGTTGAGGGTCAGATATTCACAGGTGAGCTGCTCCATGTAGAGAGGGTAGGAGAGATCATAACAGCTCTGCCAACGGTCTTCGGGCAAAAGCCCTATTCCGGTTTTCGAATAAGAGAGAGCTGAGGCGTAGGCGTTTGAGTTTTTGGCTTTCTTTGCAGCCAGAAGGTTCAACTCTGCAACACGTTTTTTTTCACTCTTGTCAGCGATGACCAACAGGCCTCGATTGAGGTGGTCCACGATATAAAAGATCTTCTCGTTCAGTTGCTCGGGTTCTGTATTATTCAGAACAGTTCTTCCGATTTTATAATGCCACTGAGCCCGTTCTCCGGGAGGGATAAGGGAGTAGGCCGCCTCCTGGATGCGGTCGTGATGAAATTTATAGATGTCTCCGAACTGGCGAACCATGTCGTTCTGAATCGCTTCGGTGAGATCCGATAGGGTTGTGTCAATGGATTTTTCAAGAATCACCGACAAGGCTTCCAGATCGAAGCGGTTTCCCACACAGGCGCACACTTGAAGGATATGCCGGGTGTTCGACGGGAGTTTCGCTATCCGGTCGGCCAAGAGCTCTACCACATTGTCGGTGACTTGCATCTGCTCGATGCGGCTCATGTCCCAGGCCCATCTGCCCCTTTCATCAAGATCGATATATTTGTTGTCGTAGAAATTTTTCAAGAATTGATTAACGAAAAACGGGTTTCCCCCGGTCTTCCTATGGACGAGCGTAGCCAACTCCTCCGATTCATGGGCCTCGCACTGAAGGGAATTCATGATGATGCGGTTGACATGCTCCCGATCCAAAGGAGTGAGCTGGATGGTGCTTATTTTCCGGCCCGCCTTGAGGATTTCTCTCAGCGTGATGGAAAGGGGATGATGTTCCTGGACCTCGTTATCCCGATAGGCGCCGATAAAGAAAAGAAGACGGGTCTCATAACCGGTCATGATGGTCTTGATCAGCTTTAAACTCGCCATGTCCGCCCACTGGAGATCATCGATAAACATGGCGAGATGCCGTCCCTGGGTCGAGAACGCATTAATAAAGCTCTGGAAAACCAGATTGAACCGGTTCTGGGACTCTTCCGGCGTCAATTCCGGCGCAGGGGGCTGGGGCCCCAAGATCAGCTCCAGTTCTGGAATGACGCTACTGATGACAGCGGCGTTCGCCCCCAGAGCCCCGGTCAAATCCGCCCGCCATCCATAGAGCCTGCTTTCGCTTTCCGTAAGAATCTGACGGATCAATCCCTGAAAGGCTTGGATAATGGCGCTGTATGGAACCTCTTTTTTAAACTGGTCGAATTTGCCCAACAAAAAATAGCCTTTCCGGGCCACAATGGGTTTGTGGATCTCGTTGATCAACACCGACTTGCCGATGCCGGGCCTTCCCATGAGAAGCATTATTTCTCCGCCGGACATCTCCTTGGCGTCCTCGAACGCGGAAAGAAGCTTTTGAAGCTCCTTATCGCGTCCCACGAGAATGGGCGGAATGGAGAATTTAATCGAAAAATCTTTTTTTGCGATGGGGAAATCTTCGACTCGGCCCCTATCGTTTAGCTGATCAAGGCACACCTTCAGGTCCGAAAAGAGTCCAAAACAATTCTGATATCGCTCCTCCGGCGTTTTGGCAAGGAGCTTCTGGATCATCCTCGACACCACCGGAGGAAGGGCGGGATTCCTTTCCACGGGAGGAAGAGGCGTTCTCGCGATATGGGCGTGAATGATCTCCATGGGGTCATCCGCTTTAAACGGCGCCTCGCCGGCAGCCATCTCGTATAACGTGATTCCCAAAGAGTAAATATCGGTGCGGTAGTCCACACTTCGGTTCATTCTCCCGGTTTTTTCAGGGGACATATACCGCAAGGCCCCATAGATGACATCCGGGTGATAGAGCTCCTCGTTCACATGGGTGAGCATGGCGGAGATGCCAAAATCCGTGACCATCACCTTTTCCCCTGCCTCATCCACAATAATGGTATCGGGCTTAATATCCAGATGAACGATGTTGTGTTTATGAATCTCTCCGATGATGCGGGCGATGTTCATCGCGATTTGGAGAAACCTCTTTAAATCAAACGGGCGCGACCTGAGCCACTCCTTCAGGGGAATTCCCGATTGAACCTCTTCGACGATGGCGAACAAACCGTTTTCCACGATCAGATCATGAATTTTCACCACCCCATCGATCTCAAGGCGCTTGATCTCTTGATACTCCTTTTTAAACCGGGCGATTTCAGATGAGGTGGGGGCGTGGGCCTTAAAAACTTTAATCACGACCGGCTGGGGAATATGGGGGGCATGTCCCCGGTAAAGGGTCATATGCCGGTTTTCATAAATGGTCTCGTCTATACTATAATGGGAAATCGATTTCAAAAGCGGGGGGTTCCTTAAGGAAGTGTTTCTGCAAAGATGTTGAATTTATGAAAAGGACAATCGATCAAAAAAGGATAGGGGTATATTACCCTAACTGATATGAATATATCAAGGAAATAATCGCTTTCACAATGGAGGCCCACCCGAGAAGATAATTGCAAAATAGAGGGTGGCGTCGGATACGATCAAACGTTATTTTGGTATCAAAGTCATACACTTAAAACTTACATAAATT
>JAGVHJ010000365.1 GCA_020056645.1 Desulfobacterales bacterium | reverse complement strand
GAAACAGATGCGAACAAGAGAGCAATCAAGAGTACGGGAAACCATTTTTTCATTGGACGGACCTCCTTTGTTTATGTTTGGGAATTCACTATTACTATTACTCGATGTTCAAGTTTTTGTTAATTTTCCCAACTCCGGCGTTGGGAAAAAAATTTTGATCCTCGAAATAGGCCATCTATTCCTGCGGTCAAATTTTTTTTCCGCCTTGGATTTAAACAAATTTCCTAAAAACTTGAAGATCGAGTATTACCGATACCACGGACGCCTGAAATGAAAACCGCGTGACGGCGTCCATCAGACGACGCTCTTTCTTAGCAGTTTGATAAAAAAGTGTCAAACAGATGCACGATCCGGTTGCATATGCCATGGGAATGATTTATAAATAGACCAGCATCCTGTGAAATTCCGCTCTCCCATGATTCTTTTTTGGAATATACCCCATGATTCAAAAACACCTTTTCCTGATGATAAGTCTCATACTCCTGATTGGTTTTTCACGCTCATTTGCCGATCAACCAGCTCCGCCCTTTATCACGGAAGGAACCGGCATGGCGGACGGTCAAGGGCCTGCGGCCCGGGAGGAGGCGGTTCGGAAAGCCCTTAAAAACGCCATTGAAAACGCCCTGGGAGTCATGGTCGATTCGATCACCCTGGTTAACAATCAAACGCTTCTGGAAGAGAGCGTCTATACCCATGTGGACGGATATGTGAAAACCTACCAGATCCTCCGGGATAACAAGGGGGCGAATGGGGTGACAGAAATCACCGTCAGGGCCGAAATCGAAAAGGGCCGCCTGGAATCGGATCTCAAGGCGGTAAAGCTGATCCTCTCGGCCAAATCGAATCCCCGGGGCATGGTCTTGATCATGGAACGGAGCTATGGGGAAGAAAGCGACCTGAATGCCGCCACGCTCATGGTCGAAGAGTTTCTACGATCAAAAACCCTTGACCTGGTGGACTCAAACCAGCTGCGAGCCATCCGGGAAAGAGACACCATCCTTTATGCCGATAATCCCGGAAAATCGCGGGCCCTGGCCGCCCGGTATGGTGCTGAATTTATCATCACCGGCTCCGCCAAACTCTCGGAAGGGAGTATGTCCGTCTCCTATGGAATTCCGGTTTACGCCAGTTCCGCCACCCTCTCCCTGAAAGCGGTTGACGCGGATACGGGGAGGATCCTCGCGATTCTGAACGGAACTGGAAATGGATGGGGCGGAACCCCTGAGCAAGCCAGTCAGGAAGCCCTCAAAACTCTATTTGATGAAAAAAAAGAGGCCTTCTTCAGGGCGCTCATGGAATCGTTCCGAGAGGAGGTCTTCAACACCCTATCGGTCACCCTCATGATTTCAAACTGCGCCCCCAAAGACCGAAAATCGGTCAAGGCTGGTTTGAAAAGCGTTCCCGGCATTCTCTCGCTCTCCGAAAAATCCTATGCCAACGAGACCCTTGAACTGGCCGCCACCATCGACGCAACCGCCCTCCCAACCATGGAAGAGCGGATTAGCGGCCGTTTTCCCCATTTTCTTCTCACATCCAAAACCGACCAACGCATGGATTTTGACATCAGCGGCGGAAAGCAACGATAGACCCGCTCCTGAAATCCCCCTTGACTCTCCAAGGATCTCCTTTATAACGCCCCATAGGGAAATAATAATGGAGGGGGGGCGCTATGGGGGGGGAGACCTTAAAGAGTGACGGACGCAAACGGTATATCGACGCCAATCTGGCCGAGTATGGCCAAGAGGCGCACGATCTTTCTTTTATATCGGAGAGCGGGGCCTTTGACGCGGAGCAGTTTCGCGAAAAGGCCCTCAGAGACCTGAAAGAGACCATCTCCTTTCTATCCAAGGATACCAAACCAGTCTACGGCCAACTATCGCCAGGGTGCCGGATCTGCGGCGAGGGGGCCTGGTCGTGCCTTTTTATCAACGGAAAGTGCAACTGCCGCTGTTTCTACTGCCCAACGGTCCAGGATGACATCAGCATTCCCACCACCAACCGGATCTCTTTCAACCGCTCCATCGATTACGCCGATTATGCCGGCCATTTCGGCTTCAAAGGAGCCAGCATCAGCGGCGGAGAGCCCCTTTTGACCCTTGATCGGGCACTCGACTATATTCAGGCTGTCAGAAAAAAAATGGGAGAGCGTTACCACATCTGGCTCTATACCAATGGCACCCTCCTCACCCATGACCATGCCCTGAAGCTCCGGGAGGCGGGTTTGAACGAGATCCGTTTCGACATCAGCGCGGCCCGATACGATCTCTCGAAAATCAGCATGGCGAAAGGCGTGATTCCGGTCATTACCGTAGAAATTCCCGCCATTCCAGAAGATAGGAAGCTTCTTTCCGATCTGATCCCGAAAATGGCCGAGACCGGGGTGGGCTATCTGAACCTCCACCAGCTCCGGCTCACCCCGTTCAACTGCAACAACCTGAAAAAGCGGCCTTACACCTTCCTCCATGGCCCCAAGGTGACGGTGCTCGAATCGGAACTGATGGCGCTCTCTCTTCTTCAGGAGGCCTCCTTGAAAAAATGGCCGCTCTCCATCAACTACTGCTCCTTTGTTTATAAAAACCGGTTCCAGGGGGCGGGAACCCGGGCGAGAAACGCCCGGTTCATCGTGAAAGACCACGAGTCGATTACGGAAAACGGCTATATCCGAACCCTCTCCCTTTCCGGACCTCCGGAAAAAATCATTTCAAACGCTGAGGCGTTGACCAACCGGGGGAACGATCCCAAACTCTTTTCCCTGACCGGCAAAAAAGACCAGCTCTTTTTCCATGAATCCCTCTGGCCAGAGATGAATGTTGAAAGGTTATCGCTTTCGGTGAGCTATGGGGAAGCATTCTTAACTCCCTCCGTCTCTTACCGCCATCTGTTCAAGGAGGTTCCGGTCAACGCCGGAAAGAAAATCATCGTGGAAAGACGCATTGTGCTGCCGGAGCAGCCCATGACCCAGGAGGATCAGGCGTTGTTTGAGAAGCGCGTTCTTCAGCGAATAGAAGCCTCGCCCCCGAGCCTCGAGAGCGCCATCGCTCCTTTCGAATGGATCGAGGCGGGGCTTCAGACCTACTTCTGACCTCTTGATCCAGCGGGATTGAATGGAATAAAAAATATTGACAAGACCTTGCCCGGTATATATTTAGATAATTTGTGTTAAATTTTGGAGAGGGATCTATGTTCCGTACTCCATAAATGTATTGTGAAAAATATCAATAATTTTTTTGGGTGGTATGGTCGATGGCGATCGATCGGCTAACGATTGTATCAAAGAATAATCAGGAGAATGAAGTGATGCCAAAGAATGTAATTGGATCCGTTATGGTACTAGGCGGCGGAATCGCCGGTATGCAGTCCGCTCTGGATCTGGCCGATTCAGGATACTATGTCTACTTGGTTGAAAAAGGGCCATCCATTGGCGGGGTCATGGCGCGCCTTGACAAGACATTCCCCACCAATGACTGCGCGATGTGAATTATCTCACCGAAACTGGTCGAGGTCGGCCGGCATCTGAACATCGAGTTGAGAACCCTTAGCGACGTTATTGACATCAAAGGAGAGGCAGGTAATTTTGAAGTGCAGCTCCTGAAAAAACCAAGATACGTTGATGAATCAAAGTGTATCGCCTGCGGTCTTTGCGCCGAGAAGTGTCCCAAGAAGGTCACGGACACCTATAACGCGGGACTAAAGAACCGGAAAGCGATTTACGTGGAGTATGATCAGGCCGTTCCTTTGAAATACGCCATCAATCCCAAAGAGTGTATCTATCTCACAAAAGGAAAGTGCGGCAACTGTAAGAAAGTGTGCCCCACGGGTGCGGTGGATTATGATCAGAAAGAAGAGGTCGTGACCTTGAACGTGGGCGCGGTCGTCCTTTCTCCGGGTTTCAAACCCTTTGATCCGTCACGCTTCGATAACTACCAGTACACCAAATATAAGAACGTCGTCACATCCCTTGAATACGAGCGGATTCTTTCCGCGTCTGGCCCCACCATGGGCCACCTGACCCGCATCTCCGATCACAAGGAGCCCAAGAAGATCGCCTGGCTCCAATGCATCGGCTCCCGTGACATCAACCGGTGCGACAACGGCCACTGCTCGGCGGTATGCTGTATGTACGCCGTGAAAGAGGCGGTCATTTCCAAGGAGCATGAAGGCGACCATCTCGATTGCGCCATTTTCTATATGGACATGAGAACGCCGGGCAAGGATTTCGAAGAGTACTACGTCAACGCCAGGGATAAAAAGGGGGTCCGATTCGTCAGAAGCAGGATCCATACGATTACGGAGGTTGGCGACACCGGAGATCTGGAAGTCCGCTATGCGGATGAGTTCGGCGAGATTCAGGTTGAAGTGTTCAACATGATCGTCCTATCCATCGGTCTTGAAGCAGACCCGGATACGGTGAAACTCGCAAACAAGCTGGGGATCGACCTCACCCGGAGCCAATTCTGCAACACATCCTCCTTCGAGCCGGTCAACACCTCCCGGGAAGGAATCTACGTCTGCGGCGCCTTCCAAGGACCCAAGGACATTCCCGAATCGATCGTTGACGCGAGCGCCGCGGCCACGGCCGCGGGCGCCTCCCTCACGGAGGCCAGAGGCACCCAAACCAAACAAGCCGAAGTGGTCCCTGAACTCAATGTCCGGGGTGACCGGCCCAGAATCGGCGTTTTTGTTTGCAGCTGCGGCACCAATATCGCCGGAGTGGTTGATGTGGCCGCAGTCAAGGCTTACGCCGAAAAGCTTCCCTATGTGGAGTTCGCCGCCAACAACCTCTTCTCCTGTAGCCAAGACACCCAGAACAAGATGACGGAGATCATCAAGGAGAAAAACCTGAACCGGGTGGTGGTCGCGGCCTGTACGCCCAAGACCCATGAAGGACTCTTTCAGGAGACCCTCCTTGCGGCGGGACTCAACAAGTATCTCTTTGAAATGGCCAATATCCGAAACCACAATGCCTGGGTTCATAAGGAGGCTCCCGAGCTCGCTACCCAGAAGGCCAAGGATCTGGTGAGAATGGCCGTAACCAAGGTCGCCCTCTTCGAACCCCTTGAAGAGGCCGAGCTGCAATTAAACCAGACGGCCCTCGTCATCGGCGGCGGCATCTCCGGCATCACCACGGCCAGAAACTTCGCGGCCCAGGGCTTCGAGACCCACATCGTCGAAAAAGAGGCCCGGTTGGGCGGTCAGGCCCTAAGCCTTTTCAAAACCACCACCGGTGAAAACGTTCAAGAAAAACTTTCGGCTCTAGTCGACGAGGTGACCCAAAACGACAAAATCCATGTTCATCTGAATGCGAGCATCGAAGGGGTCGAAGGATTTGTGGGGAACTTCAAGACCACGGTCAACGCGGGCGGCAAGAGTCAAACCATCGACCACGGGGTCGCGGTGGTCGCGACCGGCGCAACCCCCTTCGCCACCAAAGAGTACGCTTACGGAACCGATCCCAGAATCATCACGAGCCTCGACCTGGACAAGAAACTCATTGCCGGAGACTCTGCCCTCAAAACCATGAACTCGGCGGTTTTCATTCAGTGCGTGGGTTCCAGGGAAAAAGATCGTCAATATTGTTCCCGGGTCTGCTGCACCCACTCCATCGACAACGCGCTGGAGCTGAAAAAACAAAATCCAGACATGAATGTCTATATCCTCTACCGGGATATCCGGACATACGGCGAACGGGAATATATATATAAGGAAGCGCGCAAGGAAGGAGTGATCTTCATCCGCTACTCGGTTGACAACAAACCGGTTGTTGCGGTTAAAAACGGCTCTCTGACCGTGACGGTCATGGACCATGTGCTTCGCCGGCCCCTTGAAATCGAGACCGATCTCCTGACCCTTGCCACCGCCATCATTCCCAACGACAACGAAAAGCTGGCCCAGTTCTTCAAACTGCCCTTGAACGCCAATGGCTTCTTTGTTGAACGGCATGCCAAACTGGGTCCCTCCGAATTCGCCACGGACGGTGTTTTCCTGTGCGGCCTGGCCCACTACCCCAAACCGATCCCTGAATCGATTGGTCATGCCCAGGCCGCCACATCCAGGGCCGTGACTCTCTTGGCGCGGAAAACCATCCACACCAACGGACAGATCGCAAAAGTCGATCCCATGCTCTGTAGCTCTTGCATGGTGTGCGTGTCAGTCTGCCCCTACTCCGCACCGTCGCTCGCAAAAGAGGGCCGTTTCGCAGGAAAAGCGGAGATCAATCCGGTTCTCTGCAAAGGGTGCGGACTTTGTGTGGCCTCCTGCAGGTCGGGAGCGATTCGGCATAACGGATTTGACAATAGCCAGATTTTCTCTCAGATTTTTTCACTGAGTCAGGTGGCGTAACGGAAAACAACTTTTTCTTCCGTCTCCCAATGCAAGGGAGACGGGAAAAAAGATAAAAGGAGATTAATACTCATGGCTGAATGGGAACCGAAAATCGTTAGTTTTTTGTGTAACTGGTGCAGTTACGGGGCCGCCGATCTGGCGGGTGTCGGGCGCATGCAGTATCCGTCCAACATCCGCGTGATCCGCATTCCCTGTACCGGAAGAATGAGCCCTAAATTTTTTCTTGCGGCGCTGAAAGAGGGGGCGGACGCGGTATGGGTCTCCGGCTGACACCCCGGCGACTGCCATTACCTGGAAGGTAATTACTATGCCCGTCGAAAATTCGCATTGTTCAATAACCTGATGGAACATATGGGGATCGAACCCGGAAGGCTCCATTTTTCGTGGATCTCCTCTGCTGAATCGACCAAGTTCATCGATGTTGTCAGCAAGGTGACCGCTTCGGTTAAGGCTTTAGGACCTAACACAAATTTTGTAAAGAGCGAAGCCAAGGTAGCGTGAGATGACTGGATATATAGAAAAAATAAAACAAATTTCAGAGCGGCTCCTGAAAGAGGGCCGTGTCGAATCGGTGATCGGATTTAGAAAAGGGTCGATGCCGATGATGAATGAGCCGTGTATCGTGAACAAGCCAGACAAGATCAAGGATCTTGTCTGGGATTCCAATTGCGGAATCAACCTGACCAATTACCTGACCAACCGGAAAGATAAAATCTGCGTGGTCGCAAAAGGGTGTGATTCCAGAAATATCGTAACCCACATCATCGAAAACAAGATCAAACGGGAGCAGCTTTATATCATCGGCGTACCGTGCAAAGGCATGATCGATAAAAGAAAGGCGGCGGCCCTTGCCACCGGTGAGATCACCTCCGTGACCGAAGAGGGGGAGACCATCCGGGTCAAAGGAAACGGATTTGAAAAAGCGGTTCCGAAAAAAGAGTTGCTTCAGGACAACTGCGCCATCTGCATTCACCGGAATCCGGTGATCTACGATGAACTCGTGGGCGATCTCGTGGAAGAGCAGAAAGGGATCAACCGGTATGAGGATATCCAAAAGGTAGAGGCCATGAGCCCCACGGAAAAATGGAACTACTTCGAGGAACTCCTCTCACCCTGCACCCGGTGTTACGCCTGCCGGAACGCATGCCCCTTGTGCTACTGCCCGACCTGCTTCGTGGATGAGTCCAAACCCCAATGGGTGGGCAAGAGTCAGGATCATACCGACATCCGGACCTTCCACTTTTTAAGGGCCTACCATTGCGCGGGCCGTTGCACCGATTGCGGCGCTTGCGAACGGGCATGCCCCCAGGCAATCAAGGTGCGTCAATTCACTAAAAAACTGGAAAAGGATTGTCTGGAAATGTTTGGCTGGGAAGCGGGGATGACCCTCGATCAACGGCCGCCGCTCGACACGTTCAAGAACGATGATCCGGAAGCGTTTATTAAATAAATCCGATAGGAATGCCCCGGTTAACCGGGAGGAAAACACTATCCATAAGGGCTAAATGTCATGAAGATCGTAAAGATTAACAAAAATAAATGGGCTGAAGGATTGGATAGCCTGGCCGGATCGTACAGTTTGACCGGTCCTGTCAAGGAGCAAGGCTGTCATAATTTTAAAAAGCTCAATAAGGGCCAGTTGCCTGATTTTGATTTCCTGAATACAAAGCTTTCATCAAAATCGTCTGTGTTTCCCCAATCAGAAGCGATGATCGAGTACAATCTCGATGAAACCGCAGACAACCACCATATCATGAAAGAGGTGAAAAAGGATTATTCCAAAAGGGCCGTGATTGGAATGAGACCATGCGACGCCAAGGCGATCCTGCTGGTGAAAATGAATTTCGACACGCCGGATTACAAAGATCCCTACTGGTTAAACGCATATAACGCCACAACCTTTGTTGGGCTTGCCTGCGACCAGCCGGCGACAACCTGCTTCTGCACATCCACTGAATGCGGTCCCTATCACGAAGAGGGGCTTGATGTTCTTCTGTCGGACGCGGGCGACCACTATATCGCCAAGGCCCTTACCCAGAAAGGGGAAGAGCTGCTCGCGTGCGCCAAATGGACCGAAGCAGCCGATTCCACCGTCATGGAAAAAAAGAAGAAGGAAGCCGAAGGGAAAATTGTTTCCTCGGTGCAGACAGACCAGCTTAAAAACAAGGTCACCCTTGATCTCTATTCCGCACCCTTCTGGGATGATATCGCTTTCGCCTGCATCAACTGCGGCACCTGCACCTTTGCCTGCCCCACCTGCTGGTGTTTCGACATCCAGGACGAGGTCAAAGGAAATAAGGGCGTCCGGATGAAAAACTGGGACACCTGCATGTCGCCCCTCTTCACGCTTCACACCACCGGCCACAACCCCAGGGGTGAAAAGACCCAGCGGGTGAGACAGCGGTTTATGCACAAACTCAAATATTTTGTGGATAAGTATGACAAGGGGATCATGTGCGTGGGATGCGGACGATGCGTTCGTCAGTGTCCGGTCAATATAGATATTCGCGGCGTCTGTGACAAAATGAACGGTTACGAGCCTGCTTAACACTGAGCGAATAAAGGGGAAGTATTATGAATAATCCATATTTGCCTTATCCGGTTCGCATCGATGATATTGAAATTGCAACTGAAGATAAGAGCCTTAGGACTTTCAAATTTGTGTTCTTAAATGAAGGCGATGAAGAAAAATTCGCTTACAAGGCCGGACAATTTGCTGAACTCTCCATTCCCGGCGTGGGTGAGATTCCCATCGGAATCGCCTCGTCTCCGGTTGAAAAGGGGTTTGTCAAATTCACCGTATTCAAGGCCGGGAAAGTCACAAGCCACCTTCACAACATGAAGGTGGGCGATATCATGGGGCTGAGGGGACCTCTCGGCAACTGGTATCCCTGGGACAAGCTCCAAGGGAAGAATATCCTGATCATCGGCGGCGGGTTCGCCTTCACGACCCTCCGCTCCTCAATCAAGTTCATGCTCGACCCGGCCAACCGCGCCAAATTCGGCGACATCCATATGGTTTACGGGGCCAGAACCCCTGGGATGATCCTCTACCGTGAGGAGCTGATCGAATGGGAAAAGCGGGATGACATCAATATCCATCTCACCATCGACCGGGAAGCGCCCAATTGGGGGTATCATGTGGGCATGGTCCCCACCGTGGCGGAAAAAGTGGGGCCTCCGGGCAATGACAATACATACGCCATTGCCTGCGGACCGCCGATCATGATTAAATTCACCTTGCCGGTTCTTGAGAAACTGGGATACGCCAAAGACCATATTATTCTCTCTCTTGAAAACCGGATGAAGTGCGGTATCGGTATGTGCGGCAGGTGTAATATCGGCAAGGAGCTGGTATGCAAGGATGGGCCCGTGTTCACGCTGGAAGAGCTCAACCGGACTCCGAAAGAATATTGATTTTTCAGGTGTCAGATAACGCCGCCTTTTTTATAAGGCGGGAAACGGTTTCATTCTTTATGGGCGAGATATCTATTTTATTGACAAAGCGGTCTTAATACGTTAAAAAATCGCTTCAATTATATTTGAAATAAAGGGTAAAACCTAACACAAGTAAAATAAAAATAGACAGGAGGGTATTGAAACAATGGCTACAGTTGAAGAAAACGGAAAATCTTTTGAGGTTGATGAGGACGGTTTCTTGTTGGATTTCAACACATTTAACGAGAACTGGGTTGAATATGTTCGGAAACAAGAAGGTATCGAGACAATCACGGCGGAACATCAGCAGGTGATTGATGTTCTCCAGGATTACTACAGGAAAAATGGCATTGCGCCCATGGTTCGTGTTCTTTCCAAGCTGACCAGCTTCAAACTCAAACACATTTATGAACTGTTCCCCTCGGGACCAGGCAAGGGAGCTTGTAAGATGGCCGGCCTTCCGAAACCGACGGGCTGCGTCTGATTCTTATCTTTTTTTAAAGTTTTTTTGTTTTGAATGTGAAAAAAGGCTCTGTGTAAGTAGACAGAGCCTTTTTCCTTTAGAGTAGCAGCGGATTTTAACGCCTCCCCGCCAATAGTGGTCAGGCATCAACACTCCGCTCGTTATGGATAGAGACATGGATTCCATCGATAAGCGCATCCTAAACCGAATTCAGTCCGGCTTCCCCATTACCCAGCGCCCCTATCTCGCCATATCCGAAGAGCTCTCCCTTTCCGAAGAGGAGGTGATCGACCGGATCACCGCGCTCAAGGAGAACGGGATCATCCGGCGGATCGGCGGCAACTTCGGGCCCGAAAAACTGGGATTTTTCAGCACTCTCTGTGCGGCCAAAGTCCCAGAGGAAAAGATCCCTCTCTTTACGGATGTGGTCAACCGGTTTCCCGGTGTCACCCATAATTATCTTAGGGAAAACAGCTACAATGTGTGGTTTACCTTTATCGCCCCATCCACACATGAGATCGAAGAGAATCTTCAGATCATCGCCAAAGAGACCGGCATCGACGACATTTTGAACCTGCCTGCGACCAAAGTATTCAAGATAAAGGCTCAGTTCCTGGTATAGAAAGGGTAACCCCAATTGGTGTCGGCTTCACCGGTTCACGGTGTCATCCGGATGGCGTTCGATTCTTAAACGCCGGCGGCCAGATTTAAAAAATCTGGACAAATGGGTTTTAACACCTTTATTTCAAAAGGGCCGTCCCCATTTCATCAACTGTCGTAAGCCATTCGGAGATATTGGAGCCAGGCCCGGATCGATCCACGACACTGATGATTTTCCCAGTTTCGACCTCGACCATCCGGAGGTCAAGACGCATCATACCGCCAAATACCTGATACCCCCCGAAAATCATGTGGCTGGCCCCGATCACCTGACCAATTTTAAGCCGGGTCTCCTCCTCTGCCAGGGCCGAAGATCCCAGATTTAACTCTTCCAGGGCCAGGGTGATCTGTTCCCGTTCAACCACCGTAACAGAGGGATTCTCCTGAAGAGATT
>JAGVHJ010000234.1 GCA_020056645.1 Desulfobacterales bacterium | reverse complement strand
TTGTCAAAGAGCAATCTGTGGTGCCAAGAACTTTTTCAAGGCACCCATCTATTTAAAATGGCGGAAGAATTTTTTGGCAACTGTTAAAGATCAGTCAAGCAGATTTTGTCACAACATATTTTGTTGAGAAAGAAGGTGATAACAGCGGTTCGGGGGTTTTCAGTGCTGGTATCATCCATTTTTGTAAGGGAGCTGCGGATTTCGGTCATTCGGTGAAACCGGAATAACATTTTGAGGCCATTTAAGCAGCTGTCCACTCTTGACACCACATTTTTCTCGGCGTTTTTTCATATGCAGGCCTCCAAAGGATACTTCGGGTCTCGATAGAGGCGATCGTCATTCATTTCCGATTGAAATGATGTAGGCCTATCAAAATCACCGGATGCTTGGCTACAGGAAGGAGCCCATGCATTCGCCACTTCCCTATCAGTAGCATCGATATTTCGGAGAATCGCTTAATACCATTTCACCCATTCCGGCTCACGTTAAGATGTCTTTCATTCCCAGCCTATGCCCAAAAAACTCAAGTACGACTGAATAATAGTATCGCCTAGGGCCGCTGCTTTTTTCCAGTCCTCGATGGCTCGCCCCCGTTTTTCGAGGTTGTCGTAGGCGTTACCGCGGAGCCTGTAGTTGATGCTTTCGTTAGGATCATTCGCGATAACAGCGGTCAGTGTTTTGATGGCTCCCTTATAATCACCAGCATTAATCTTTGCCCTGCCGCTTGCTGTCGATGTCTCTCCACTGACCGCTATCCTTTTTGCATACATCTTCTTAGTTTTAGTTACCGCCTGCTGCTTCTTCAGGGCCGGGCCGCTTTCCGCTACGGCCGTTTTCTTTTCCGTCAACGGTACTTTTGCCGTTTTTTGGAGCGGAGCAGCAACCGGTGGCACCACAACCGGTGGTATGGCGGAAGTTGGCCGGGGCTGAACGACTGGTTTATCATCAGACAGTGGTGCATCTTTGGGGGGACCGACTGGAGCCGGTTGTTGGACTTGAACCGGGGGCGGTTGTGGAGCCTTTAATAGATCGAGGGCGGCGGCGCCTCCCTTGGGGAGGAGAAATAATTTATCGAGTTTCCATCTGTTCTGCTCTTCAGTCGCGTTGACATATACCGTGCCTTGCTGCTTTGACCCCTCGACAGGGATGACAAGCTCGGCTTTGACTCCTGCTCCTTTGACAGAGATCTCTCCCCTCGTCCAAAAGCTTGGTTTGATAGGAGTGCCGATGATTTTCTGTGCTTCGCTGTTCACCTGAACTTTATCCATAGCCATGATATATGGTTTGGAACTCTTCAGCGTGTGGAGCATGAGGAAGATACTTCCTACGGCAACAACAACTCCGACGATGAGCATGATGACACCCCAGATCGCCCATTTTCTCTGCACCCTCCTGAAATGGTCGAGGCTGTCCCATCTTTTGTTTCGCCAGGCCCAGGCGTTGCCTTTAAATCCCAGGACGAAGAGCATGACGAAGCCGACAAGGGGAATAAAAATCAACAGGGCAATATAGGTCTTGTTGAAAATACCCCAGAGCCAATTCATCATAAAGGCGCCCCAGTTCCAACTCCAACCTGATAATTCGCTCGGAAGGACGGCCTGCTTGCCTTGACCGGATGTGTTTTCCATATGCTTCCCTCCTTAAAGGATGAAAAAACGTCCTTATGATTGATCGCGAAAATGTTTTCTTAAAAAAAGGCTTCTATCGCTACTTTAATGGAACGTCAACAAGAAGGCAATAATAATGAGGAATATTCAGGATATTGACAATGGTAACCATTACGCATTGAAGTCGCGTATTCCTGCAATAAATCGAGACATAACGCTTTCAAGGAAGGAGAACATACCACCTCCCGCCAAGAAAATCACGCTCAAAAATCTGCACCTTTCATCCCGTAAGTTGCGCCGACGGTCAAAACCTCCACCTTTCCACCCGTTATCAAGAGAACCGATGTTGATCAAATATCAATTAAGCCGCGTACCTGTCACCTACAAACAAACGTTCTCAATCGACGAAAATACTAAGGATTATCGTTTTGAATCGGGGGACATAATACAGATTATCAGCAGGTTAATGCCATTAATGGTATTATGTCCCCAGAATTCCACCAGAATTCCAGAATTCCCCCAGAATTCCCGCTGTGGACTTTTCCAGGATACCCTTGACGAAAGCGTTCAGTGTCATACCTTGGTCGGTAGCATTTACGACCAGACGTTTGTGGAGCTCGGGATCAAGGCGGAGATTGAACGTGCCCTTAAAGGGTTTTTCGGGTTCAATACCATCTTCGGCGCACATATTGAGGTAATCATCAATGGCATCCCGGAAATCCTTCATAAGGTCGTCAACAGTCTTTCCTTCATAGGCGATATGGGCCTTCTTCATCCCCATGACGCGACCGTAGAAAATCATATCATCCGGATCAAATTGAACATTTCCGGCGTACCCTTTATGCTGCAAAATATTTTTTACGGTGCAACTCCTATGTCTGTTAAAAAACCCCGTATCGCCTCTACCGTGCCTTTCGATATGACCTTTTCCGGGTGTGGCGCATGAACATGAAGACTGCAATCACGGCGCTTGAATCTTACGCGAGATCCCTTGCCCTCCTTCATAACAGCACCGATTCTGAGGAGAAGCGAAACGGTTTCCTATGGCGGGAACCCGAGAAAGCGATATAACTAACGGGTGAGGACGTCATCGGTATGACGGATAACATCCGCAATCCAGGCGTTCAAACTCTTGCCCGACGCATTCGCCAAAGTTGCCGCCTTGTCGTACAACTCCCGGGAAAGGCGAAGGTTTAATCTGCCGGATGGGAGATCATCCTCTACCGGCGGTTCAGAGGGATTGTACGGCCATCAGCTCCCGGACATGTACGTGCATCGATTCTTCAACGGCCAACCCCTCCCGGATCCGTTCCAGCACCAGCGGCTTCTCGTCCGGAAATCGATAACCCTCGTAATCCTGCCGGAAGAGGAGACCGCCCCGTCGGTCCGCCCAGGCGTTCATCGCATGGTCGAAGCAGACCCTCGACGTGACGTCGAGGCCGCCGATCATCCAGGCCAGCTCCTCCAGCCGCTCATGGGGCGAGGAGAGGCGCAAGCGGCCCTGTGCGACATCTTCAAAGAGCGGCGTTCCCGGCCGGGGAACCAGGGGCCGGGAGCGGATATAGTGGGGATTGATAGCTGAAAGGACGCGGGCCGTATTCTCCGCATGCTGTAGCCGCCGCTCCCTGCCGCCCAGGTCGGGCATCCAGTACTCCGACACCTCAAAGCCCGCGGCGATGGCCTTACGGCCCCCTTCGATCTGCTCGGCGCTTGTCACCCCCTTGCGGACGAGGGTCAGCAACGCGTCATCCCCCGTCTCGAGACCGATATGGAGGCGGTCCAGACCGGCCTCGCAGATCATCCGGAGTTCCTCCGGCCTTCTTTGGGCCAGTGTTTTCGAGCGGGCATAGGTGGTCACCCGTGTCAAGGAGGTCAGGGTTTCCCGAAGGTGTTTCAGCGCCGCCACGAACTCGGGAGACCGCATGATCATGCTGTCGGCGTCCTGCAGGAAGGCCGTTCTCCCGCCGGAAGAGAGCCAGTTGAAAACCGTGATGAAGCCGGCATTCTCGATGAGATCGCGGCCCTCCGCGAGCAGGGCGGCCCCTGCGTCGCGGGTGATCTTTCCGCCCATCCCCAGCTTCCATGAAACCGCC
>JAGVHJ010000005.1 GCA_020056645.1 Desulfobacterales bacterium | reverse complement strand
TAGCGCAAAAAGCCTTCGAATCTCTCATCCGAAAAAAAATAAATGTCACTTCACAAAAGGGCCTTTTCGCCACTAAAGCAAGGCCATACTGAATAGTTACAAAGCATACTGACAACGTGACATCTTTTTTTAAATTAGAGCGAAGCGCGTGAAGATCACCCGCTCTATCGTTTTATCGGTCAACGCATCATTCAACGCCGATTTAATAGAGTCCTGCAACTCATCCTTTTTCAAGGCCAACCCCTCCTGGTGTTTCATGGCCTGAGCCAGCACATCATAGATGATATTCCTGTAATAGGGTTCGAACGCTTTCACCTGGCTCGCCGACTCTTTTGACAAATCCACGGTCAGATCGGCCTGGACATAGACAATATCTTTTCTTCCCGAAGGGGCCATCACCACAAATCCGTTGAAGTCCGTGGAGACCATGACGTTTTTTTCCGGCTCAGCCGGCACAGGCGCTCCCTCTTGTTTCGGGGCCGGTTCGGGCACAATGGTGAAATGAAGAATCTGAGGGCCGTCCCCGTGGCCTGAAATAGGCGGTTTCATGGTCACCACCGAGAAGATCGAAACGCCAAGGGTCACCATCCCGACCATAACGCTCCATAAAATCTTTGAGCGGTACCAGGAGCTCTTTTTTTCCGGAACGACCCCCTCGTCATCTTCCTTGACCTCCTCGAGAATCACCTGATCCTTCTCTTCCTTGTCAACCGACTCTTCCTCCTCGATCTCCTCATTCAGGAGCTGATCGATGATATCTTGGGTGACAAGGCCCGCCTCATCCTCGCTTGTCCCGGTCTCTTCCTCAAGCAGCTTGTCGATGACATCCTGGGAGACCTCTCCTGTTTCCTCCCCTTTCTCCGAAGCTGCTTCCGAAGGGTCCTTTTCATCGCTGACCTCAATGGCAAGCAATTGATCGATATCGTCCTGGGAAATGAGGCTGGGCTCCTCTTCATCGGCGTCCGGTTCTTTCTCCGACTTTGACAACAATTCATTGATGTCGTCCTGGGAAATCAACCCGGAGCTCTCTTCTTCCGGCGTCTCTCTTGTTTCACCCTTATCTGCTGATCCGGCCAAAAGGGAGTCAAGCTCATCCTGGGAAACAAGCCCTTCAAAATCCGCGTCGGGCAGCGTTTCAATTTCCGGTTCGGGCGTTTCTCTCCCGGCGCCTTCCTTGACAAGCGGGCCGGTGCTATCCTGGGAAACACGATCAAGAGAGCGATCCACCTGTTTCTTTGGCGGTTTCGCCTCTTTCAACAGGCCATCAATGGCCTCCTGGGTGATAAAAAGGGAAGGTTGTTCTTCTTCCTCATCATCCCTCTTCTCCTCAATCATGACCGGGGAAGCGGAGATTCCGTTTTCGGGTATCTCCACGTCGCTTTTCTCAAAAGAAGGGGCTCGATCCTTTCCTGGCTCAGAAGGGACCGGGGTTTTATCAAAAGCCCCCTGCAACAGATCATCGATATCGTCCTGGGTCACCAGGCCGATCTCCTCATCCGCATCAAGAGTGTGGGAAAGAAGATCATCGATATCATCTTTTGAAATGAGCCCCGGCCCAGAGTGTCCAGTCATATCCCCCTCGGCGGACATAAAGGAATCGGGCGTATCTCCCAAGGCGTTCTTGAGCAGTTGATCGATATCCTCCTGGGATACCGGGACAAGCTCCTCTTCATCCAATGGCTCGGGTAGGGTGGCTGGCTCTTCAAGGGAGGCGCTGAACAAATGGTCTACATCATCCGCGTTCAGGAGATCATCAACCTCCTGTTTGTCCGATAACGCTGGAATCGATTCTCCGAAATCGGAACCCAGGTCATCATCCTGACCATTTAAAAGACGCGCGATATCATCGGGGTGGACCAGAACCAGATCATCGTCCAGGGAGGTGTCCCGTGAACCAAGGGTCGGAGTGATGATCTTATCGGTAGGCGCGGCTTTGAAAAGAGCGTCAATATCATCCGCCGAAACGACATTAGCCTGTTTTTCCTGATTTGAGCCTGTTACAAATCCTTTTTTTCCCTGAGCGGGATCAAAGAGCTGGTCGATCTCATCCGGAGATAAGATGCTCACCCCATCCTCCACCGCTCCCTTCTCTTCGGCCTTCACCTCGCCCGAAGTTTTCCGGGGGCTCTTGAACATGGCGTCGATCTCGTCGGGAGAAAGAATGCTTGACCCATCCTCTGGAGGAGCCTTCGACGCCTCCACAGGCTGAGCCGCTTTTTTTGGAGCCCCCCCACCGGATTTTCCACGCCCCTCAAGCAGCGCCTCAATATCGGCCTGGCTCATCGGAGCGTTCTCTTGATCATTTTTTCCAGTGGTTTCAGCCATTTTCTTCCCCATGGACCATTGAATACAGATACCGAACGCCTCTTTTCAAGGCTCCAGACCGGTTTCCCTCTTCATTATACTATCGTCCGGAAACGCCCCCTCGCTTAATTTTTTTTCTTCCCGCCTTCATCTGGCGAGGGGTCAAACCCCGTCTCCTGTTGTCAAATCACGCCCTGCAATACTCCTTTAGCCGGGACCGCATCTTGATAAGGGCCAGGGTGTGGATCTGACACACCCGTGACTCGGTTAAATCGAGGACCTTGCCGATCTCTTTCAAGGTCAGCTCATCATAGTAATAGAGTGAGATAACAATCTGTTCTTTTTCGGAAAGCTTCTTAATTGAAGCGGCGATGATCGCCTGAAGCTCTTTGGTTTCGATCTTCCGGTCCGGGTCCGAACTCCCCTGAAGCCGCTCCTGAAATGTTTTTTTATTAGATGAATCGCTTCCATTGGATATGAAAGAATCAAGACTCAAAAGAGCCGCGCCATGGATATCCCCTAGCATTTTAAAATATTTTTCGAGATCGACCCCCAGCTCCGCGGCGACCTCATTTTCATGGGCCGGCCTCCCTTCACGTCCCTCAACGGCCAGAACCGCCGCATCGATATCCTGCATTTTTTTCCGCATGGATCGTGAATACCAGTCCATGCTTCGCAGCTCATCGAGAATAGCGCCCTTAATCCGGTATTGGGCGTATGTCTTGATGCTCACGTCCTTTGCAGGGTCATATTTGTCAACGGCGTCGATCAGCCCCAGACACCCCGCGCTGATCAATTCATCCACGATGACGTTCGAAGGAAGACGCGCCGAAATCCGCATGGCGATATACTTCACCAGGTATGCGTATTTGACAATCATCGCTTCCCGTTCTTCAGGAGAAAATCCGCTGATCGGCTTTGACTTTTTTCCCAAAGAACCATTTTCATACCCTTGGGTCATAAAATTACCTGCGAATAGGGTTGAGATGATGCAGAAACCGCTGCATGAAAAATTTCATGTTTCCCCCGCCATCCAGTGGAACAGGTGCGTCGATGAACGCTTTTGCCTGGGAAAAAATCCGCTGGGACGACGGGGCCTCCGGATACTTTTCCATCACCGTTTTCCGGCTTAAAACAGCCGCTCTCAATTTTTCGTCCTGGGGAATGAACCCCAGGTATTCCAGGACCGTCCCCTTGAGAAATCGATCAACGGCCTGGCTCAGGGTCAGGTAAACCTGCTTGGCCTCCCCCTCGTCCTTGACCATATTCACGAGGAGTTTATAGCGCTTCATACCGTGATTGGTGCTCATGACCTTCATCATGGCGTAAGCGTCCGTGATGGAGGTCGGCTCATGGGTGGCGATCACCACACAATCGTCCGCGGCCATATTGAAATAGAGCACATTGGCGGAGATCCCGGCCCCGGTATCGATCAGCACAAAATCGGCCACCCCGTCCAGAGCCTCGAACTCGCTTAGAAGATGGAGCTTCTGGCCTTCTGTCAACGCGGTTAGATTCTCAAAACCCGACCCTGCGGGAATGATCCGGACCTGGGGCCTGACCTCAAAGATGATCTCCGAAAGGCTCTTTTCTCCACTGATCACATGGCTGATGTTGTATTCGGGCCTCACTCCGAAAATGATATCGATATTGGCGAGCCCGAGATCCGCGTCAAGAATCAAAACCCGCTGATCCAATTTCGAAAAGGCCACAGCAAGGCTCGCAACGATATTGGTTTTGCCGACCCCCCCCTTTCCGCTGGTGACGGCGATGACCCTCGGCAACCGTTTGCCGCTCTCATTCACGGCCTTGTTGGGCATGCGCTTTTTCAGGGTTCCCTCGGCCTGCTTTTTAACAATTTTTCTTAAGCTGCTCGCTTGATCCACGGTGTGTCTCCCAAATCCAGGTTATCCGATAGCCATCGATTCATCCCGCTTTTTTCAAGCGGGCAAGCGTATTTTTCATTTGCGGGACCTCTTCGAACATCAGTTTCAATAAGCTGACCGGTGTCGCGAAGACGATATCATCCGGCACATTCTGACCATGGGTCAAACAGGATATGGGAAGCTTCAGTTCCATGGCCTGATCGGCCATCGTAAGCCGTCTCCGGGTTTCATCCAGTTTGGTGAACAGATAGGTCTCGGGAGAAAGCACGCCAAAACAGGAAATGGCCTCCCGCATATCCTCCCGATCCATATTGGCGCTCAGGACAAGATGATTGGTGACCTGGAACTCCTTTTTAAAAAAGAGCCTCAACTCATCCATCCGTTTGCCGTCCAGATGGCTGTGACCGGCTGTATCGACGAGAATCATCTCCTTGTGCCGCATCTTTTTCAACGCCACCTGAAAATCTTCCGGGGTAAAGGCCGGAACGCAGGGGATGTTCATGATGGAGGCATAGGCTTTCAACTGATCCACCGCGCCGATCCGGTAGTTATCGATGGAAATAAGGCCCACGCTTTTTTTCTTTTTCAGCGTGTAATAGGCGGCCAGCTTGGCGATCGTCGTGGTCTTTCCCACGCCTGTGGGACCCACAAGGGCCGCGATTCTTCCCGGTTGAATCTCCGGAGGAAACAACTCCTTGATAGAGAGCGAGGAGAGAACCTCCTTCAAAAGCATCCGGGAAAGGGCCTCCGTATGGGAATCGGCAAAAGCGGCGTCACCCTTTATCCGGTCCATGCATATTTCCACACACCCCCGTGCCCGTTTTTCCGACATCCCCGATTTAATGAGCGCGGCGTAAAGGTCAAGCCCTTCCCTGCTGCCCGTAAGAATGCCGGTCAATCCATCCTCCTTGCCAATCAGAAAAAAGAGCTCCTTGATGTGGCCAATATCTTTTTTTAACTCGCGCAGGCTTTGAGAAGCCTCTTCATCAAACCTTCCGGAACGGTTGGATTGGGAGGATAACGACGGATTTGGAACCTTCGGCGCACCGGGCCCCGGAATCGCCTGCAAAGAGGCCTTCACCTCAAATAGGTCGGGGCCATAGGGATTCCGGACGTTTTTCGGTACTCTCCGCGTGGAGAGGATCACCGCATCCTTTCCAAGCTCTTCCTTGATCATGCCGATCGCGGCCTGGATACTTTTCGCCCTGTAGGTTTTCGGTTCCATGTTATACGGTCACCTTTCCAACGGACTTGATATTGATGTTTCTCACCATTTCCGCATGGGAGGTCACAAACGCACTGGGCGCGGCATGTTCGATAAGCCGTCTCAAATGACGCCTGATGACGGGCGGGCACATAATCACAGGCTGAATATTCATCGCCATGCTTTTTTCGACCTCCTTCTTGATCGAAGAGACAATTTTTTCAGCCATCTTGGGATCGATGGAAATATAGGATCCATGCTCGGAATGCTGAATGCCCGTGGAGAGAATCTCCTCGACCTTTCTGTCGAGGGTGATGACCGAAAGGGTTCCGTCAGACCCCACCAGCGGCGCGATAAAAGAACGGGAAAGCCGCTGCCTCACATATTCCGTGAGAAGATCGGGGTCCTTGCTCATGGGCGCGTAATCGGCCAGTGTCTCAACGACGGAAAGAAGATCCCGGATCGAAATTCTCTCCCGCAAAAGATTCTGGAGCACTTTCTGAAGCGACCCCAGGGAGAGAAGGTTGGGCACCAGCTCCTCCACCGCCTTGGGATAGGTTTTGACAAGATTATCCAGAAGATGCTGCACCTCCTGGCGTCCGAGAAGATCATGGGCGTTGGCCCGGATCAGTTCCGTCAAATGGGTGGCGACCACCGTGGAATTATCGACCACTGTATATCCGGCGAACTTGGCCTCCTCTTCCCGGTCGGCGGGAATCCAGAGGGCCGGCAGATTAAAGGCCGGCTCGGTGGTGGGAATGCCGTCGATGGGATTCACCACGTTTCCGGGATCCATGGCGAGAAGGTGGTTCACCATCAGTTCCGCCTTTCCGATTTCAACACCCCGGATCAGCACGCGGTATTCCGACGGCTTGATCTTGAGATTGTCCCGTATATGAACCGGCGGCACGATCAGCCCCATCTCCGTGGCGAATTGCCGCCTAATGGATCGAATCCTTCCGAGGAGGGTCCCGTCCTGGTCCTTGTCCACCAGAGGAATCAGGCCATAGCCCACCTCCAGTTCGATGATATCCAGGGAAAGCAGATGATCGACCTCTTCGGGCC
>JAGVHJ010000331.1 GCA_020056645.1 Desulfobacterales bacterium | reverse complement strand
TAGCCTGCCGCTATGCGCCGGCCCTGTTCCGTCAATACTGGGAACCCATGGCGCTCTCGAAGGCCCCGCGCCTTTTAACGATACGCCACGCAGAGGATGACCCCGAATCCATTGCGCGCTTCCTGGAAATTGATCAACCCATCGATCATCTGAAAGGGCCACAGCTCCATTTGTACCTGCTGCGCGCAAAGGATCACGACACCCTTGTCGTCAAGATCTCCCATGTGGTGGGAGATGGGGGGGCCGTTCGAGACTTCTGTTATCTTCTCTCGTCGATTTACGGAAAACGCCTCGCCGATCCCCAGTACCGGCCTGAGACCAATCACGGATCGAGAAGCCTCAGGCAGGTCACGAAAAATTTTGGTTTTTTTGATATGTTGAAAATCGTGAGGCGGAGCCTGAGGGACATGAAAGGGATTTTCCATCCCTTTATCTTTCAAAAACCCTCTTTCGAACCCATGAACCCAAAAGACAGAGCCTACGAAATCGCCCTCATCGGCAGAGGGCAATACCAGGCGATAAGGGAGTTCGCCCGTCTTCTGAACGTCACGGTGAACGACGTGGTGACCGCGGCCTATTTCAGGGCATTCTACACCTGGGTGAACGCTCACCCCAGCGCCGTGCTCCGCCTGGTTATCACCGCTGATCTGCGGCGGTTTCTTCCAGACCGGAAAGCGGCGACCCTCTGCGGCCTTTCCGGATTCATCTACATGAATATCGGACGCGATCTTGGAGAAACGCTTCAAGAGACCGCCCTTCTCGTAAACCGTCATATGAACGGCATTAAAAAGGATTATCCCGGCCTGGGGGGCAGTTTTCCGCTGACCTATCTTTTTTTCAAGACGCTTCCCCTCCCCATCGCCCTTTCCCTACACTCTTTCATGGCCGGCCAGATGAAAAAACAGTATATCTATCCGGGGAAAATTGCGCCGCTTCTCACCAACACCGGCGTACTGGAAAAAGAGCGCCTGACCTTCGGCGAAATTTTTCCTGAAGCCGTTTTCTTCTCGGCCCCCCTCTCCTACCCGCCGGTCTTTGCGACAACCATCACCACCTATGAGGAACAGATGACCTTCTGCGCGGGATTCTCGGCGAAGAGCCTACCGCGGGAAGCGGTCAAACACTTCTTCCAAAGCATGGCCCAGGAGCTTCCAAATGGATGAACGAATCTATTTACTCGATCTTCAAGTTTTTAGGAAATATGTTCAAATCCAAGGCGGAAAAAAATTTTAACCGCAGGAATACATGAGGTATTTCGAGGATCAAAATTTTTTTCCAACGCCGGAGTTGGAAAAATCAACAAAAACTTGAACATCGAGTATTGACCCCTGGAGCCCATTTGCCCCGATGGGGATGGCTTTGTGGAGATATCGATGGTGTCAAATCGTATAAGTATTTCTAATCACGACTCTTTTATGAGATATCGACCATCACGACAAGAAGGAATTTTTTCCCTTTGAGATTGATGATATCCGCAGAGAACAATCCGCGGCAGATGGTTCGATTGGCTTTGTAGACGGAAATTTCATAATTTCTAACGGGCGTCTCCTCCCGGACCATTCTGCAAATAGCAGCCCTCTCTTCCGGCTTCACCCAGACATTGAAGTCCTCCGTCGGCTTGCCGATATAGGTGTCGCGGTCGCCAAAGGTGTGCCTGAAGGTGTCATTCACATCGATAAAGCACTCTTTTTCCAAAGAAATAATGGCCATGGCCGCAGGGTTGATCTGGAACGCCTTGACGAATTTCTCCTCGCTCTCCTTCAACTCTTTTTCAATCAGTTTTCTTTCAATATTTTCCTGCTTGTATTGGCGGTTGACGCGCCTTAAATTTTCGGAAAGAGCGATTTCCCTGAAAAGACGTTTATCCCTGGCGCTCACGACAATCGCCATGGGAAGAATCACAAGAGTGCTCAAAAACAGAAAGGTGATCGTGATGATGGCCCAGTGGCTCGCTTGTATCAGATGAGAGTATTCCCACACAATCACCCCTTTATAAAGGAGCCATCCGATGCCCACGAGGGTGATCCCGTCGATCAAGATGGCAAGGAGCGCGGCCCTCAATCCCAGGGTCAGACATGCGATGATGGCGAAAACAAAGAGATACATCCTGCCGCTTCCGGTGGGACCAATCTTCAGAAGCTGGATGACCCCGATGATGTAAAAGAGGATCATCCCTATGGCTGCGCGGGTTTTAAAAGGAATCGACCGGCCAAAGGTTATCAGGAGGATCAAGATATATATGACCAGATAGAAAACAGCCACATGGTATTGTCCCATCTTGATCGTCAGAAAGACGCTCGTAAGACAGGGAATGATTCCCACGATGGACATATAAAAAAAGGTCAGAAACAGGATGGTCAGCTGCCAGTCTTTGAGCGACGCATCGTCGGATACGGCATAGCGCTGCAGCATCCGGTTGAATAGCTGTTTGCCTTTTTTCGTCCATGGGCGGGGACGATCTTGTTTTTCCCGGTTCGGCATCACCCTCTCTTAAAAATCGTTGAACTGTTCAGCATATGGTGCGAAGCATGGAAATCGCTTTTATTAACACCAATACCTGCCAAGAGGCTCAATACCATTTTTAACAATTTTTATAAAAAGTCAACGCTGTTACTCGTTTTTCTTTGTAACGATTCAGTATGGCCTTGCGTTAGTGGCAAAAAGGCCCTTTTGTGAAGTGACATTTATTTTTTTCGGATGAG
>JAGVHJ010000391.1 GCA_020056645.1 Desulfobacterales bacterium | reverse complement strand
CGGTTCTGAAAGGATCGCCGGTTGCGTTAAACATCTCTTATGGTCCGGATATTGACCCTCTCCTTAAAGAGATGGAGGAGAAGATCATTCATGAAAAATGGATGACCGGCCTCTTTCCCGCTCGCTGGGTCGCCTTGAAATATCTGGAACAAGACGAGCAGATCTTGAGGATGGGAAGAAGCCGCTCCGCCGAAGTTTCAACGGTCCTTGAGGCAATGGTTCAAAGCCTTGCATCGCGCCTGAAAAAAAACCTCGAGACCTACCCGGCGGCGCTCATTGCCGATCATCGCTATGGCTATATCAAGGCGATTCTGAAAGAAGGGGTCACCTATTTGGACGAGGACCGGAACCGGATAGAGCTGTCCGGCAAGATCGACCGGGTGCTCACCCACCGGTTCCTGGGGCCGGTGATCATGGTGCTTGTGTTGATGGGACTTTATCACTTCACCTTCACTTATAGCGCATGGCCCATCGGGGTCATCGAAGGCGTATTTGGCTGGCTTTCCGGCGTTGTGGATGCGGGGCTTCCAGAGGGCCTTCTTAAATCCCTGGTCATCTCGGGAATCATCGACGGGGTCGGCGGCGTTATCGGGTTTACTCCGTTGATCCTGTTCATGTTTTTGGGCGTCGCCATTCTGGAGGATTCCGGTTATCTGGCCCGGGTGGCTTACATGCTCGACCGGATTTTCCGGATCTTCGGACTACACGGCAGCTCGGTGATGCCCTTTATTATATCGGGTGGCATCGCAGGCGGATGCGCGGTTCCAGGCATCATGGCCACGCGAACCCTCAAGTCTCCTAAAGAGCGGCTCGCGACCCTTCTCACGGTTCCTTTCATGAATTGCGGAGCCAAGCTTCCGGTGTTCGCCCTTTTGGTCGCGGCTTTTTTTTCAAAAAATCAGGCCTTGATGATGGGGGGGATAACGCTGATCGCCTGGATGGGGGCGCTTCTCGTGGCGAAACTGCTTCGAACGACGCTTATCAGGGGGGAATCGGCTCCCTTTGTCATGGAGCTTCCGCCCTACCGCTTTCCCACCTTCAAGGGGCTTTTGATTCACACCTGGGAGCGGACCCGGCAATACATAAAAAAAGCGGGTACGGTGATTTTGGGGATCTCCATTCTCCTATGGGCCATGATGCGTTTTCCAGCCCTGCCCAATGAACAAAAGGCGCATTTTCAAAGAGAGAGAGCCTCCTTGCTCGCCAAAGCCCCGGTACAGAGGGCCAGTGGAGTTGATGGCGCTGAAAAGAGCGACAAACTTTCTCCGGAATCGGCCCTGCTGAAAGAAAGAGTGATGGCGGTCGATGGAGAAGAAGCCATGGCGGCTCTCAAATATTCGGTTGCGGGCCGGATCGGATCGGCCCTTGAAACGGTGACCCTCCTTGCGGGATTTGACTGGCGCGCCAATATCGCCCTTCTGGGCGGATTCGCGGCTAAAGAGGTGGTGGTGTCGACCCTGGGCACGGCCTATTCCCTGGGGGAGGTCGATCCGGAAGAGGCGACCTCCCTTTCCGATACTCTGGCGAAAACCGAGGGCTGGACTCCCCTATCCGCATTGAGCCTGATCATCTTCACCCTCTTCTACGCACCCTGTTTTGTGGCGGTGGTGTGTCTCTCCCGTGAGGCGGGATCGTGGCGATGGGGCGTTTTTTCGATTCTCTTTAATACGGCCATCGCTTTTTCACTGGCCGTGATTGTTTTTCAGACAGGTTCGTTTTTTGGGTATTAAATTTTATAGATGAAAGAGAAAACCCTTTTTGGAATGTATAAAATCGCTTGCGGGAAGGCAGGGCGGTTGACAAGAGCCCCAAGCTGGCCTATGATTCACGCCATGAATTTGAACCCAGGACAAACTGCGGGGAAGGGCGTAGGCCGGAAAGTCTCCGCCCGCGCCCCCGAATCGACACCGAAAAGTGACGCCACCAAGGAAATGATCATCGTCGCCGCCCGGAAGGTGTTCGCCAAGCATCCCTACCACAAGGCAAGTATCCGCATGATCGCCAGCGAGGGAGGGTTCCACTTTTCTCTGATCAATCACTACTTCACCAAATCCGAGCTGTTCGGGGCCGTGGCCTCACAGGTGAGCGAGGAGCTGCTCATGTATTTCTCCTCATGGCTCAAGGGCCTTCTCGACATGTCTCCCGAAGAGGGCTTCTCTCTCTTTCTGGACCGGGCACTGGACCATTTCTTCAAACATCCGGACGTGCTGCTCATTTTGATGAAAAACGCCGGAGAAGCGGGCTCCAAAGAGACCTCGCCGGCTTTTGATCATTTTTCAAGATATGTCTTTACCGGCGGCGATATTCTAATGAAGGAGCTCCGCATGGAAAAAAGCGTCGAGAATATCGTGGTCTGGTTATACGGTGTGCTGAACCTTTTTATCAATTTTGTCGGCGCCGCCTCCTATCATTGCCAGGTGCTCAAGATGGACCCCAACGGCATCGAATTCCGCAAGTGGATCAAGCGGTGTCTGATGTTTCTTTTCACCCCCACCCTGAAAGATCTTTTTCAGGTGAGATCCTCCTCCTCCTGAGAATTTTCATCCCGAAAAGCCATTCAAAGAGCTTGATTCCCGTTTGACAACACATCAATTTAGGGCTAAGTGTATAGCCGGTTTTTTTTCAATAAAAATCTATTTTTTTTAAATCAATTTTTCAGGTAAAGGAGACAGAAATGAAAAGAGCATCGGTAATCATGGGAATTATTGGTTTTATAGCGATTCTTGGCGTGGTCGGTTGTGGCGAGAAGGTAAAGTCGCCCCAGGATGTGGCCAAGGGCTATATCGATGAGAAGTTCAAAAGCACGGGGTGTGACCTTGCGAACCTGGACTATGAGGTGAGCGAAGAGAAGGATGGCTCCGTAAAAGTGAACATCAAAGGAGAAATTAATTATGACGAAACAATCACTCTCGCCAAGCAAGATAACAAGTGGGTGGTCGTGCCAGTAGCCGCCGCCGCACCTGTCGCGGATGAAGCACCCCAGGCCGCCAAAGAAACCTCTCACGCTCAAGTAAAGGCGGCGGCTGCCGTTCACGAAGCTCCGAAAACAACCGCGCACGAGGCTCCGAAAGCAGCTCCAGCCAAGGAAGCAGCACCCGCAGCGGCTCATCATTGATGATAGATCTGAAGACGATTTACGTTCCCCATAATCCCAGGAGATGATCATGAATAAAATAATTCTTGTGTTAATCGCCGTACCACTACTTCTCTTCTCATGCAAAGAGATGGGTGCTGAGAAGAAAAGCACGGTGGCGGACCAGAAGGCTTCCCTTCAAACTGACACCGATAAGCTCAGTTACGCCATAGGGATCAGCATCGGCAAGCGGCTGAAAATGGATAATATGGAAATCAATACGGCGATCTTCAGCCAGGGCGTTACCGATGGGCTGAGCGGCCAGAACGAACTCTTGACCGAGCAGGAAGTGAAAGAGGTCATTCTTGCTTTCCAGAAGCGGAAGGTAGACGAGAAAAATAAGGAAGCCGAGGCAAACAAGAAAATCGGTGAAGAGTTCATTGCCGGAAAGAAAAACGAAGCGGGCGTTGTCGCCCTTGAAAGCGGTCTGCTATACAAAGTCGTTAAACAGGGAACCGGGAAAACGCCTGATATCAAGGACACGGTTGTGGTTAACTACAGGGGAATGACCGTGGATGGCAAGGAGTTTGACAGCTCCTATTCGAAAGAGAAACCAGCCACATTCCGGGTGAACCGCGTGATCAAGGGGTGGACCGAGGCGTTACAATTGATGAAGGAGGGGGATAAGTGGGAGCTCTATATTCCTTCGGAACTGGCCTATGGCCAGAGAGGCAATAGAAATATCGCCCCCAACTCCGCATTGATTTTTGAAATTGAATTGTTGAGTATCGAAGCGAAACAAGAGCCCAAGCAAGAGCAAAATGCGGAGAAAAAGGAGCCCACGGCGGCGGCTGAAACCGCTCCTCAGACTTCGAAGCAGTAATAAAAGAACCTGGGCGGGGAAATCCCGTGGATCATCGCAGGGCCGCAATGGTTTGATGAACAGGGGCCGGCTGGAAGAGCGTTTTTCCAGCCGGTTTTTATTTTCAGGCAAGAATCGCTTCGATTGTTTCGATCAGGGATCTCTCCCGCGCCGTCATCTCCCGTTCTGTTCCAACCATCTCTTTTGCGACCCGTAAGGCCTTTTGGCGGTCGGAGGCGGTTTTGAGAAGCACCGGAAGAGCCTTCAGCGCTTTTTCCCTGTTGGTTTGAAGAATCCTCGCCTGCTCCTTGACCATGATTTTGAGATCCACCCGCTTGATATAGTAGAGTCGCTTGTTGGAAAGAATGATGTTTTCCGCTCTCAGGATCTCCGCCTCATCGATTTTTTTATCGACGATCATCATCGCCACAATAACACGAATCACCCCTTCGGTATAACCGCCCTTTTCGATGGCGTCGAGCCAGAACTGCCTGTCCGCCCGGTTCTCTTCTTTTTTTTGCCGGTTCGCCTCTTTTTCATTGGAGATGGGGAGAGCCGTGCTGAAAAAATTGAAGAAGGTTTCGGAGAGGGAGGTGTCATAGAGATTCTGAAAAATCGACTCCTGCAATTGGTCCCGCACATCCCGATAGAAAGTCCACGCATGGGTCATCATTTTTGAAAAATTATTTTCGATGGTTAAATACGGATTGGTCTCGCTGATGGGAACGCGATTTTCGCGAATCAGGGGGGCCATGCGTTTTAGGGGAATGAGAAAGGGATTCAGGTCGGACATCATATAGCGCTCCATGCGCAGGGGGTGAAGCTCTTTCAGTATCCCCGCGACCCATTCATTGGAGAAGATCTTCACCCATGGGCCGATGTAAGCCTGGTATATTTTGTCGTTTTTTTCCGAGACCATGGCGACGATTCGAAATGGCTTTTCATCGTTGGCGCTGTCATCCAGGGCCAGAATATCCCTCATGCTCCTTTCTTCGAACCGGACCGTGTAGTCGTTCTTCCACTCCTTGCTGGGGCCTTTCTCGATCACCATTTCATAGAGACCCGGCGCGAGGTAGTCGATCATCTCCACGCTTCCGATGATCTGCCGCTGCTCTTTTTTGGCGATGGATGACGACACAAAAATACCCAGGTGACCGATCTCCGGATGAACGATATAGACGATCACCTGCTGGTGCCGCTTTATTTCATCAACCGATTGATAGACCGTGGGAATCCAGTTCAGGGCTTGCTGGGGTGGTGTGATGTTGTCTCCCTGGGATGAAAACACGATGACTGGGCTGTTGAATTTCTTGAGATCAATGGACCGGCCATTTTCGAAGGTCAGCGTTCCCTTGACCAGTTTGTTGCCAATGAAGAGGTCGCTCACGATTTGATGGATCTCTTTTTGGGTAAGAATGAAAAAACCACCCCACCATTTTTCAAAATTGAGAAACCGGGCCTCCTCTGAGTCCACATTCCGGTATAGATTGTAGAACTTTTTCCAATAGGTGTTGGCGGGGTTGAGGAGTTCGAAGTTCAACACAAGATTAGCGCCATCAAAATAACCGTTTCCCAGATCGCTCAGAAATGAATTGATCCATACGCCGCCCAGGAGCCCGCCCTTGTATCGCATGGGATCTTTTCCCTCAACGCCGGACCAGTATGAAAGGGGCGATCCGTTCAGAAGCAGGGGCCCCACCAGATCGGGCCTGTCCGCGCCCACGATGGCGGCTGCCCAGCCTCCCTGGCAGTTTCCAATAATCGCTGGTTTGGGGGCCCGGGGGTGCCTGCTTTTAACCTCTTCAAAAAAGCGGGTCATGGCGTTCTCCACATCTCCCAGGGTCTGATCCGGTTCCGGATAGGTGGTGAAAATGAGAAAATAGACCGCATGACCCTGATTCAGGGCCATGCCGATTTCCGAGTCCTCCTTGGAACCCCCGATACCGGGGCCATGACCGGCCCTGGGATCAACAATGATGATGGGCCTTAAATCTTCGTCGGAAATCGTTTCCTTGAGGGGCTGGGTGTCCCGTCGTTCCAGGAAATTTTTCTTTCCGGTTTTTTCTCCTTTTCTTCGATCGAGAATCCGGGCCAGGGAATAATTGACCGGACGCTCCAGATCCGCCCCCTTAAGGATCACTTCGTAGTTGTAGATCAGCGCGGGCGGCTGCCCTTTTTCAAGATGGTCGAGGTAGGTGTTCCCCCGTTTCCGGATCGTGTCGATGAGAAGGATGGAGCGCTGAAAGGTGTCAATACAATAGGATAGCCAATTTAAATAGTGATTCATGTCAACTGAAGGGGAGAGATTTGTTTCGGCTGTCGTCATGGTGGTAACCTCATATGCATATCGTTTTTTAGGTTATGATGTAACGCAGGCTTGTAATGTGAGAAGAATATATATAAAACAGGCTCTGTTGAGACCATCGAACCGTGGTTTGTATCGATCATCTGAATGACGGTGACAATATCATTAACAAAATGAAGTTTCAATATATATTCCGATCGGCGGTTTTTTTTCAATGCACCTTAAAAAGATAAAGATTAAAATCGGTTGGATGGTTTTTTGTCTGACAGGATGCCCCATCCTCGCGATGATGATCGCTGGTTTTTCAGGCATCGAACCGATCAGGCGCTACGCGGAGAAGCGCATCCCGGAAATCATCGGAGGCACATTCTCCTGTCAGGAGGCGAGGCTCCTTTTGTTTCCCCGGCCCCATGTATCGTTGACCGCGGTGGCTCTTTCGATCAAAGATCGTATCGACCTCAAGGCCAAGGCCGTCGATATTTATCCCGAATTGCTTCTGGCCCTGAAAGGAACGATCCGTCCCTTCCGGGTGGGGTTCGTGAAACCCGATGTGCGCATCCTTGGGCCTCTCATCCAGGCGACAGGCCCACAAAAGGAAAAGGAGGCGGCCACCCATTATTTTAAACGTGAATTGGAGCGGCTGATCCGTATCAATAAAACCTTTCCCTTAGACCTGGAGCTTTCCATCGAAAAAGGGCGCTTCTCGCTTCCGGGAAAAACCAATATTTTTTTCCGGTTTCGCCATATCGATATGAAAACCCGGTTCGTGTCAGACCAGTTTGAAATAGAAGTGCGCTGCGCGTCCAATCTTTTCAGGGGGATCGAATTCAAAAGCGCAGTGAACGTGAACACCATGAACGGCAGCGGCAAGGTGGAGTTTAAGGGTTTGAATTCACGGACGATTTTATCGGATCTCTTCCATCTAAAAGATATTCAGACAGATGACACCCGGATCAATCTTCTGGTCGATTTTTCAATTAGGAATCTGGCGGATCTCAACGCGACCATCAAAAGTTCACTGCCCCGCATTATTCTGGAGCGGAAAACAATCAAAACGGAGATCGCCGGCAACCATCTGGACGCATCCCTGAAGGTGACGAATGGGGTCATAGAACTGGTTCTAAACGAGCTCACCCTTGATGACCCCAGGCTTTCTCTCTCGGGAAGATGGACGATTGACCTCTTCACTCCCAAAATCACCCTGGAGCTTAAAGGCAAGGAGATTGATGTGGCTTCGGTGCGGAATAGGGCGCTTGTGTTGATGGACCACATTCCGGTGGTGAAGACCCTCTTTACAGTTGTCCAGGGGGGGCATGTCCCTGAAATCACCCTGATATCGTCGGGGAAAACAATGGGGGATCTGCGAAAACTTTCCAATATGAAAATCAAAGGCCGGCTGGAGAATGGGAATATCCTGATTCCGAAAGTTAATTTGTTTCTTTCAAACGTGACCGGGGACGCCTCGATTTCAGAGAGGATTCTTTATGGTAAGAACCTGGAGGCTTTTCTCGATAACGCGCGGGGGTGCGACGGAACGCTGATGCTGGGTCTTTACAAGGAGGCCTCTGTTCCTTTTTTTCTCGACGTGTTCGTTAATACGGAGCTCTCCTCGCTTCCTCCGCTCTTAGGCCGCCTCATCCGGAATAAAATTTTCCGGAAGGAAATGGCCCGTATCCATACCCTTGAAGGAGAGGCCAAGGGCCACCTTGTCCTTGGCGACGCTCTGGATCATATCCGGGCCACGGTCGATGTCGCT
>JAGVHJ010000149.1 GCA_020056645.1 Desulfobacterales bacterium | reverse complement strand
TTCGAAACTGATATTGGTCGTCCCTGGAAGTCTCATCTTCGAGTCGCCGTTTACGATGGACGAGGGAATCTGTTTTAATAGCTCTCGCTCCAGCTTGTCCCGGAGGGCCGCGACTTCCGTGTTTTCCTTATGGATGTATGTTTGGGCGAGTTCACACGCCTTACCGAGGCCGATGATGGCGGCCACATTCTCCGTTCCACCCCGTCGGCCCTTTTCCTGGTGACCGCCGATCAAAAAGGGCGAGAACCGGGTTCCCTTGCGGACATAAAGAGCGCCGATCCCTTTGGGGGCGTGGAGCTTATGTCCGGATAGGGAGAGCATATCCACCTTTGTTTTCGCCAGGTCGATGGGAAGCTTGCCAACGGCCTGAACCGCGTCCGTATGGAAGACGACCTCTTTTTCAGCCAGTTTTTCCGCGATCTCCTCAATGGGAAAGAGGACGCCGGTTTCGTTGTTGGCCCACATGAGGCTCACCAGGGCGGTGTCGTCTGTTAGCTCGTCGTAAAGCATGGCCGTATCGAGCCTTCCTTTATCGTCAACCGGTAGGTAGGTGACCTGATACCCGCTCTCCTCAAGGCTCTTGCAGAGGTTTTTAACCGCTGGATGCTCCACCCGGGATGTAATGATGCGCCGTTTGTGGGGCGCGGTTTTCAGGGCGGAGAGGATCGCCGTATTGTCGCTTTCCGTTCCGCAGCTGGTGAAAATGATCTCGTCCGGGCTGGCGTTGATCAAACGCGCGATTTTTTCCCGGGCCTCCCTGACTTTTTTACCGGTTTCCCCACCGAAGGAGTGCATGCTCGACGGATTGCCGTAGAGTTCTGAAAAGTAGGGAAGCATCTCTTCCAACACTTCCGGGTCGACCCGTGTGGTCGCGTTGTTATCAACATATACGGTTTTCATCGATGTCCACCTCTTTTACGATCAGTTCCGGGGAGACCAGTTCCTGGATCTTTTTTTCAATAAAGTTTTTAATGGTGACCTGACTGGTTTTGCAGTTGGAGCATGCCCCTCGGAGCTTCACCAGGACCGTGTCGCCGTTCAGATCAATGAGATCAATGCTTCCCCCGTCCTTGTTCAGAGCTGGTTTGATTTCCGTTTCGATCACCTCTTCGATCAGTCTGATTTTCTGAATCACGGTCATTTTGGGGAGGAGTTTCTTTTCCGGAACTGTTTTTCCCTGAACACCGTCGATGATCTCCTGGATTTTTTCATGGCATCTGCCGCAACCGCCGCCCGCCTTGATAAAGTCTGTCACGTCTGAAACGGCGGAGAGGTGATTTTCGGTGACGGCGCGCTGGATTTCAAGATCGGTGACGCCGAAACACTCGCACACCACTTCCCCTTCCTTTTTCTGGAACGCATCTCCCCGGTAGTAGGAAATGGCTTTTTCAAGGGCGTCCCGGCCCAGCACAGAGCAGTGCATCTTCTCCTTGGGAAGTCCTCCCAGATAGGCGGCGATATCGTCGTTGGTGATTTTTGCGGCTTCCTCCAGGGTCAACCCCTTGATGATTTCCGTCAGGGCCGAAGAGGAGGCGATGGCGCTCGCGCAACCGAATGTCTGGAACTTCGCGTCTTCTATTTTCTTTTTTTCATTATCCAGCTTGAAGGTGAGCTTGAGGGCGTCGCCGCAGGCCATGGACCCGACCTCGCCGATGCCATCGGCGTCCGCGATCACACCGACATTCCTGGGGTTCATGAAATGGTCTTTCACTTTATCCGTATATTCCCACATGGTATATCCTCCTTGGTATCGAATCGGTTGCTTATCACCTGCCACAATGTGGTATGAGGCTCATACCACTTTGTGGTAGAGAGTTCAAGGAAAAAATAATGCATTTCCAGTGATCCGCAAGGCATTGTAACTATTCAGCAGCGATTCATCAAGATGGGGAAAAGCTCGTTTTGTTCGTTCCCTATTTTTTTCGGGAGCTTCTTGGGTTTTTGCTGAACTGGCAAAAACAAAGGCCTAAAGGCCTCAAACCGTTTGCCAGTTTTAGCGCAAAAAGCCTTCGAATCTCTTATCCGAAAAAAAATAAATGTCACTTCACAAAAGGGCCTTTTTGCCACTAAAACAAGGCCATGCTGAATAGTTACAAGGCATTAAAATATCGTATCCGACGCTACCCTCTATTTTGCAATTATCTTCTCGGGTGTATCCTATGGCGAAGCCCGGTGATCAATGTTGACATCCTATCCCAAAATAGGTACGTTATTGCCACTCTAATACTCGATGTTCAAGTTTTTGTTAATTTCCCCAACTCCGGCGTTGGAAAAAAAATTTTGATCCTCGAAATACCTCATGTATTCCTGCGGTCAACATTTTTTTCCGCCTTGGATTTGAACAAATTTTCTAAAAACTTGAAGATCGAGTAATAGTCATCAAGCAAATCGACGCTTTTCTACCAGGAGGCAATCAAATCGCCGACCGGTTTTTTTAAAAACAATCGAAATAAACGTTTTTGGGATTTTTATTCATTCATTCAGGATCTTCGGCGATGCCGGAGGTGATCTTATTAAATGGAGGAGGATGCATATGGCGAGAAACAAGTGGATTTACAGATTGACGGTCATGTTGGGATTGGTGGCGTTCAGTGCGGTGATCGCTTTTTCAAGTTCCGGTGGAGGCGCAACGATATCGCCCGATGAGGCGATCCAGAAATTGATGGAGGGCAACAGGCGTTACGTGGACAATAAAAGCAGCAGCGCCTTGAGGAGTGACGCGAGCGCACGGGCCTCCCTCGCCAAATCACAGAAACCCTATGCGATCATCCTCTCCTGTTCGGATTCCCGTGTGCCGCCGGAAATCATTTTTGACAAAGGTCTTGGCGAGCTTTTTGTCGTGCGAGTCGCGGGAAACATCCCTGATCCGATCGTTCTAGGGAGTATCGAGTATGCGGCCGAGCATCTGGGCTCGCCCCTGATCATGGTGCTGGGACATGAACGCTGCGGGGCGGTCAAGGCCACGGTGGATGCAAAAGGGAAGAGCTCCGGCAGCGAAAATATCGACGCCATTGTTAAGGTCATTTCCCCCCATGTGGCGTCGGCCCTCCATACGTGCGATGCGTGCAAGGGAGAACGGGATTGTGAGGCGACAAAGAAAGAGGGTCTTACGGAGTGTGTCATTGATATCAATGTGAAATCAGTGGCGGATTCCCTCTCGAAGCAATCCAAAATCCTCAATCATCTGGCGCATGAAAACAAGATCAAGATCGTGGCGGCCAAGTATGATCTGGATGATGGGGCCGTGACGCTCTTCAAGTAGGCAATAAAGAAGTAGGGGCGGGGGGCCAGGATCATTGCCGTTCCAGGGGGAGGTGGATGATGAATCGCGCTCCCGCCCCCTCCTGTGATTCCACCTGAATGTTCCCCTGGTGATTTTCTTTGATGATGAAGTAAGAAACGGATAAACCCAGGCCGGTTCCCACCCCTTCCGCCTTGGTGGTGAAAAAGGGTTCGAAGATTCGTTTCCTCGTCTTTTCATCCATGCCGGGGCCGTTATCTTCGATTTCGATTCTGGCCATCTGGTTTTCGAGGGATGTGCGGAGGATCAATTGGGGAATCTTTCCGGATGGCCCATTGCCCGACATTGCCTGGGCGGCGTTTTTCAAGATATTTAAAATGACCTGCTGAATTTTGACTTTTTCGCAAGGGAGATCGGGAAGGGAGGGATCATACTCTTTTTCGATTTTTATCTTTCTGAAGTCGTATTTCTTTTTCAGATCATAATCTTTCTCAGCCATCTCAATGGTTTTGTCTATTAGGCCCTCGATTTTCACCAAAGAGATTTTTGAATGGGGCTCGTCGTTTTTTCTGCTGAAGGAGAGCATGTCTCTCACGATATCGGCGGCCCGTTTTCCCGAATCGCCGATCATCTCCACCATCTCCCGGATGTTCCGTTTTTCCATGTAGAGACGGATCGCCTGCAGGGTGGTTCCAGAGGCCGCCGCAGCGTCGGCGTTCGCGGGAATCTCCCCCCAGATTCTGTTTTTGAGAACCTGGGCGTTCTGAAGGATGCCGGCAAGGGGATTGTTGATTTCATGGGCCATGCCTGCGGCAAGCCCGCCCACAGACATCATTTTTTCATTCTGAATCATCATTTCGTCGATTTTCATCCGTTCGGTGACATCGTCCACACGGATCACGGCCCCTTCGATACCATCCGCGGCCAGGGGAAAGATCGTCACATCGGAAAAACGGACCTCCCCGCCGTCACGGGTTTCAATTCGTCCGCCCTTTAAAGGTCTTCGGTTCAGGATAACCTGCCGAACTGTTTTTTCTTGATTCAGAAGCTGGGGATAGACTTCTGTCAGAGGCTTTCCAAGGGCCTCCTTGAATCCCTTTCCGGTGATTTTTTCAGCCTCCTTGTTCCATTGGTTCACGAGGCCATCCTTGTCGACGCCGATAAGGACCGATGGCATGGAATCGATGATGTTTGAAAGA
>JAGVHJ010000454.1 GCA_020056645.1 Desulfobacterales bacterium | reverse complement strand
CGGGAGCCAACCTTTTGAAAAGGTTGCCAAACATGGTAAAAAAGGTTCTATAAACACCCTCTAAAAACCTATTCGCCCCGCTTTTTAAAAGCGGGCCGCCGGAGGCATTGATAATTAATTCAGGTTATTACGCAAATCACTCACCAAACCCTATTCTACATGCGATTCCCCTGCGATATAACCAGCTTCCCTCATCTGTTTTTGGGATTGAACGTTACCCCGATCCAGTTGAAAAACCGGATCAAAAATCCACGATCCATCCAGAAAATAGCGACGGCGACCAGGAGATTCATAACGGCGATCACCAGAAAGAATTGGGGAATGGTGAGTTTCATGAGGCCGATTAAAAGCCCGCCCGCGACCGATGCCGCCACCATGAAAAGGGCGTTTGAAATGTTGGTCGCGGCGATAACACGCGCCCGGTGCTCTTGAGCGGTTCGGAGCTGGATAAACGCCAGAAGCGGAACGCTGTAAAATCCTCCGAAAACGCCAATAAGAACAAAATCCAGAAGGACCCTTAAACCGCCGGGCGCGGAGAGAAATTCCCGGACTCCCATGAGGGCCTCCAAGGCCTCTGGGGTATGATGGGCGCAAGAGAGATCAATACCGAAAAGGGTAAGTCCGATCGATCCCAGGGGCACGAGCCCCATCTCGACCTTCTTCCCGGATAGCCGCTCGCAGAGGAGGGAGCCCACACCGATCCCGATGGAAAACATGGCGAGAAGGAGCGTGAGGAGACTCTCGCCGCCTCTCAGGACCTCTTTCGTGTAAACCGGAAGCTGGGTCAAGTAAGCCAGCCCCAGAAACCAGAACCAGGATGTGGCGAGAATCGACAGAAAAACCGAACGAACCCGTCCGCCATATCGAATGGTCGCAAGGGTCTGGGAAAAAAGATTGAAACTGATTTTCATCTCCGGAAGAGAGCGTCCGGCCCTGGGAATGGCAAGGGATGAGACCCATCCTGAAAGAGCGATTGTCAATACCATGACGCTGGCCATCAGGGCGCTCTTTTCCATCTGACCTATCACGCCCCCAGCGATTGTTCCGAGAAGAATGGCGACAAAAGTGCCCATCTCCACCAGGGCGTTTCCGCCCACGACCTCGTCGGGTTTCAGGCACTGGGGAATCATGCTGTATTTGAGAGGACCGAAGAAGGCGGACTGGGCCCCCATGAGAAAAAGGAAAAACAATAGGAGATGGATATTGTTTAGAAAAAACGCCGCGCTCCCCCCTGCCATGATCACAATTTCGGCGAACTTGATCCGTTTGATGAGCATGGATTTTTCATATTTGTCGGCAATCTGGCCCGCCAGGGCGGAAAATAGAAAAAAAGGGAGGATAAACACCCCCGCCGCCACGTTGATGAGGGTGTTTGAATGGGACGCGGCTTCGCCTGTATAGGTGTAAGCGATCAGAATGATCAGGACGTTCTTGAACACATTGTCGTTGAACGCCCCCAGGAATTGGGTCAGAAAAAACGGCGCAAACCGTTTTGTTCCAAGCAATGCAAACTGACCGCTCTCTTTTTTCACCTCATGCGCGATGCTGGGCAACGTCTATCGGCCGGGCATGATGATGCGTGAATCGTTTTTCTCGTTCATCTGGGCCTGCATCTTCTGGACCCGGTCAATCATCTCTTTCATGGATTGTTTCATCGCCTCGGGAAACTCCTCAATCGCATCCTTGATATTGTCGGCCTTGAGCATGGCCTGAATCGGAATGGGCCCCTGGGGAGACATCAACTGGGTGTGGCCGATATAGATCACCTTTCTTGAGGTATCCGCCGAGCCATCCAGATGGATAGGCTTGAGAACCCTTAGGGAGGCCACCTTTAAGTCGGTGACGGATTCTTCGTTGTAGAGGTTTTTCGTGTCAACTTTAAAATCGAGATGGTCTTCCTGTTCGGCGGTGGTCATGGTCACTCTCCTTGAGCTAAAAAAAGTTAAATAGAATTCCCTTATCGCTTGCTTAAAAAAATTCCGCCCATCCTGTCATCTTGTCTTCTTATTGTCAAGAAGGGCTTTCACACTGTCAAGCTCATAGGGGGAGCCCTCTTCGATGGCCTTTAAGACAGCGCCGCCGCCGGTGAAGAAATAGGTGTTTTCATCCTCCAGGGCCTTCAGATAGAGGCCCGGATTAAGGGCCTTGAACTCTTGCAGGGTGTCTCCGCCGCCGAAATATTTATGGGCCTTTTTGTTCTCGCACACTATCCGGTAAAAAGCCTCGCTTCCTTCATAAAAGTTGGGCCTGAATCCCATCACCGCGTTCAGGAAAATGGTGCTGGCAGATAGCATGATTTTCCGGATCTCCGGCTGATCAAAGGAATCGGGGTGAATATCCAGAAAATATCTGAACGAATCCCCCTTTTTAAATCGCCGCACATCCCTTTTCCGGTATTGGCCCTCAATTCGCTGATCCAGGGTGTCCGCCTCGATCACATAGGGAAACTCCACGATCTCTCCCTTCTCTTTGTCCAGGGCCACCAGCTCTTCCGCAAGGGCGACGTCCGATGGCTCGACCCCCTTCACCTGGATGCCATATTTGGCGCAGAGATAAGTATTGTAAAGCACCCCGCCCAGAATCAGGTGGTCCGCCTTTTTATAGAGGGAGGAGACCGGCCCGATCTTAGTGTCATATTTGGAACCGGCGACGACTCCCACAAAAGGCTTCTCGGGGGTCATGACCTGGTTTAAGCTCACGAGCTCTTTTTGCATGAGCATCCCCGCGTAACTCGGCAGATGCCGGGTCACATCAACAGTTGAGGCATGGGCCTGCCAGGAGCCGAAGGCGTCATTGATATAGAGATCCGCAATCTTGGCGAGCTCTTTTGCAAAAGCCTCCCTCACCTCTCCTTTTTTTTCTTCCCCCTCAAACCATCGGGTATTGGGAAGGTATACCATCGACACCCTGCCCGCCCGGAGATCCTCAATGGCCGCCGCCACCGATGGGCCTAACCCGGAGAGCCCCGTTTCACCCTCAACGGGTATATCCGGCTGAGCCACGCGGATGTTGAGTTTTCTTTCCAGATAATCGGCCACCGGCTTGATGGAGGTGGATGGATCAATGGTGATCTTACCGCTCTTCTTGTCCCTGGGTCTTCCCACATGGGTCATGAGAATGGGCCGTCCTCCCTTGTCGATAATCGAGAAGAGGGTTCCGATGGTGGCGTCGACGCGGTAGGGATCTTTGAGTTTGCCTTTTTTCACCACATTGTGGTCGACCCGGAGAAGGACGATTTTTCCTTTGAGGTCAGCCTCCTGCATCACCGGTAAGCGGGGATCTGTGTCAAATGGTTTCATCTTTTAAAACTCCCATATTTAATCTGTCATGATAGGGCCGTTCGAAACGAAAGGCGTGCAAATAACTGTGATCATATGAAGTATCTTAAAAACCGTGGTTCTGTCATACTTGATAAGATGACCCAAAGTCAAATGCTTTATGGCCCAGAGGCCACATTTCATTTCTACCACTCAATAACTATAAATTCAAATTGTTATGGACGACGTGCCAGGGGAATCACATGTAAAATAGGGTTTGGTGAGTGATTTAAGTCATAACTTGAATTGATTATCAATAACTCCGGCGGCCCGCTTTTAAAAAGCGGGG
>JAGVHJ010000500.1 GCA_020056645.1 Desulfobacterales bacterium | reverse complement strand
ATGAAAGAGTGTATTATAAAAAAATAGTTCAATACATTCATCTGCCATCTATCGTGATTCTGACCGATCGAAAAAATAAAGAAAGCTGAAGATTTCGATAAACGTTCACTATAAGCGTTATTAATTTTCTTAATCCAAATATTTTAGGAAAATTTGGACATGGAAATTGTTGTCGTCGATGATGATGCCAGCCAAAGAACCCTGACCGAGCTGATTTTGAAAAAGGCCGGCCACACGTCTATTACTGTGTCAAACGGTTTAGAAGCATTTGAAATAATTAAAAAACATCCTATTAGAATCGTTGTGACCGACTGGTTGATGCCCTTCATGAATGGTCTTGAGTTGTGTCGTAAAATCCGCGCCGCCTCTTTGAATCGCTATATTTACATTATCTTGATTACAGCCAAGTTTCACCCTGAAGATATGGTCGAGGGACTTGAATCAGGGGCGGACGATTTTATTACAAAACCCTTTAGCCCCAGTGGGCTTCTGGCCAGATTGCGCACAGGCATCCGAATCGTTCAACTGGAAGATGAGCATAAGAAGACCATGCTTCATCTTCTCCAGAGCGAAAAAATGGCGTCCATAGGCCAGCTCGCCGCAGGTCTCGCCCATGAGATCAACAATCCCACCGGATTTGTCAGTAGCAACCTTAATACGCTTTCAAAGTACAATTCGGATTTGATAAGACTTTTTGCCCTCTATCAGTCGTTTCTGAACACCCTGGAAAGGTCTGAGTCTCTTGTCTCTCCTGCCCTGAGCGAAGAGATTAGCCAGATTAGGCGGTTTGAAGCTGACATTGACATCGAATATTTAAAATCGGATATCGTGGAGTTGATAAAAGATTGTTGTGAAGGTGCGGAACGCATCAAAAAGATCGTCATGGATTTAAAGGATTTCGCCCATCCTGGAGAAGACAAACCTTCTTTCGCCGATATCAACGCTTGCCTGGAATCGACTCTGCACGTCATTGGAAATGAAATAAAGTATAACGCCAAAATTCACAAGGAGTTCGGCGCGCTCCCTTCGGTCCGGTGCTATCCGCAGCGGTTGAACCAGGTATTCTTAAATGTGATCGTAAATGCTTCCCAAGCCATTGATTCCAATGGTGATATCACGATTAGGACGCGTCATTCTGGGCACTTTATCGAAATCGAGATCGCGGATAATGGATGCGGCATCTCCCAGGAGAACCTGTCGAAAATATTTGATCCTTTTTTTACCACCAAGGAGGTGGGGAAGGGAACCGGATTGGGCCTTCATGTGGCCTATAAGATCATCCAGGAGCATAAGGGCCGGATAGATGTGGAAAGCGAAGTCGGCAAGGGAACCTGTTTTAAGATCACAATTCCCGTTGAAGAAGAGGGGTCATAACGCATGAAGAGCGAGGACATAGTCAAACGGCTCAATGAAATCAAAGATATTCCAACACTCCCGGTCATCGCCATGGAAGTGAACCGCATGCTTGAGAGCGATAACACCTCCATTGAGACTTTAAGCAACGCCATCGTGAAGGATCAAGCGATCGCCTCTAAGGTATTAAGACTCGTCAACTCTTCTTTTTTTAGTATGCGATCGAAAGTGACAAGCATTAGAGACGCGGTGGTGTTGCTGGGGTGTGATTCGATCCGAAATATCGTGGTCTCCATTTCATTGGTCAAGGCCTTTTCAGGGGTTCTTTCCCAGAAAGGTTTTACTATCGACCAATTCTGGCGTCATTCGGTCAGCGTGGCCATGACAAGCAAAAAAATATCGGAAATCGCTGGGCTTGAAGATCCGGAGTGCTCGTTTACCGCGGGCCTTTTTCATGATATTGGGAAGGTCATTTTATCGCAGTATTTCCCAATGTTTTTTGAAACCATCGTCGTGAAGTCGATGAATGAAAAGATATCTTTTCAGGCTGCCGAGAAGTGTCTGACACTCTTCGGCCATGACAAGGCCGGGGCCTTTCTTGCCGGAAAATGGAAACTACCGATCCATCTGGTCGACGTGATCCGGTTCCACCACACCTTGAGTCCCCGCGCATCCAATCTCAATCTGGTTAAAATCGTTCATTCGGCCAATACGATTTCAGAAGTGCTCTCTCTTTCTAAGGATACGATGGATGATAGCGCCGCTGAAGCAATCGCCGAAAAGATCGACCAGAGGGTCTTTCAAGACCCTCTCTTGTCTCCCCATCTGAAAAGTGCTGCCTTTTGGTATCCGGAACTGTCTGACAATATCAAAGAAGCGTGTCTTTTTTTCACGAAAGGAAATTAAAAGGGAGAAAGCGCCATGGCGTTGCCCCACACGATTCTTTGCGTTGATGATGAAATTAATATTTTAAATGTCCTGAAACGGCTCTTGAGAAAAGAGAATTACGAGCTGCTTACCGCAACGAGCGTTCAGGAGGCGCTTGATCTGATGGCGTCGAACACGGTTCATCTGGTGATGGCCGACCAGCGAATGCCGGTGATGAGCGGGACAGAACTTTTTGAAATTATCAAGAAAAAGTATCCCGATGTGATTCGCATCGTATTGACCGGTTACACGGAGATCGATGCAATCACCAGTTCGATAAATAAAGGGAATATTTATAAGTGCTTTTTTAAACCGTGGCACGACGACACATTGAAACTTGAGCTGCGGAAAGCCCTGGACCATTATGATCTGGTTCAGCTCAACAGAAGCCTCACAGAAAAAATCGCGGCCCAGAACCAGGAATTGAAAACAATCAACGATTCCCTTGAACAAAAAGTGAAAGCGCGCACCCATGACCTGGAAATCAGAAACCAGGCCCTTGAATTGTCAAGGGCTATTCTGGATCAATTGCCATATCCGGTATTGGGTATTGACACTGAAGGGTTTATCGTGATGGCTAACAGGAAGGCCGCCTCCCTGGCAAATGATAGCCGCCTATTGGTCATAGGAGATCATTTCAGCAACGTCTTTGATGACGCTTTTGAAAATCGGGTGGCGACTGCCCTCCAGGATCAGGAGCCCCATCTTGGATATGAACTCCTCCTCGGAAAAAGTTCCTATCGAGTGGATATTTTGCCGTTAACCGGGCGTTATCGCAATCAGGGAGCCCTGGTGGTTTTTAACCCAGCAGTGTCACACCACCCCATAGGCGGATGAAAACAGATATGACCCGTAAGATCAGAAAAATGAGCTGGCTTAAAGAGCGCCTCTCCCGGGCGGTTCGATATGGTCTGTTTTATTCAGGAGTGTGGACGCTTGGAATTTTCGTAACCCTTCTTTGGCACTCCCGTGCGATGATTGAGCAATCCATCGCATCCCTTAACATGAGGGCGAAGGAGTCCTTCGAAAAAGATCTCATCATCCGGCAATGGAGCCTTCTTCATGGAGGCGTTTATGTTCCGGTCACACCGGAGACTCCGCCCAATCCTTACCTTGCCCAATTGCCGAATCGAGATATCGAAACCACATCAGGACAAAAATTGACGTTGATCAACCCGGGCTACATGACCCGACAGCTGCATGAGTTGGGAAAAAAAAGGTTTGGGAGCAAGAGTCATATGGCGAGCCTCAACCCTATAAATCCCAAGAATAGTCCAGACGAGTGGGAAAGAGGGGCGCTTCTTGCTTTCCAGAACGGTGCAGCGGAAGTAGGGGAGGTGGCGGCGATGGGGGGCGTTCCCTGCTTTCGGTTCATGAGACCCCTTGCCACCGAAAAACGGTGTCTCTTCTGCCACGAAAAAGATGGCCATCGGCCAGGGGAGATGCGGTGCGGCATTAGCGTGGCTATTCCTATCTCTTACTACTGGGAGGAGATGGGAAACCACATCGTTTCCGTTTATATGGGGTACGGGGCCATCTGGGTGATGGGCTTATTCGGGATCGCTTTGGGCACGAGAAAGCTTTCGGCATATATTGGTCATATCCGGAAAACCGAAGAGACACTGCGGGACGGTGAAGAGAAATATCGCACCATGATGGAGTCAATAGGAGATTTGGTCTATATTTGTTCCGATGACTTTCGTATCAAGTACGTCAATCCGGCGATGGCCGCAAAAATGGGCCGATGCGATATCAATGCGCGTTGCCATGAAGCGATCTATCACCTAAAGGCGCCCTGTTCGTGGTGTGCTTTCGACCGGTTGAAACAGGGAGAGCAAGTGGTCTATGTATAGTGGACCCCTTAGTCAAGACAAAAATCAATCGAATTTAAGCTGCACATTGTAGTTCACTCGCAGCTGAACAGAGCTGCGCGGTTTTCATCGTTGT
>JAGVHJ010000167.1 GCA_020056645.1 Desulfobacterales bacterium | reverse complement strand
CTTTTTTTACCATGTTTGGCAACCTTTTCAAAAGGTTGGCTCATGGCAGGGCCGTCAAGGCGAATCCTACATGCGCTTCCCCTGAAAAAATAATCTTTACGAATAAAAATGTGTGTGATTTATTAATTAAAATGTAAAAATATAAATTTATCCATGACTTGAAGGTTGAAACCCAGTTTCTTTAAACCATTTTGTACGAAAATCAAATCAGAAGGAGGCCGATATGAGCAAGTATGTGTGTGATTTGTGTGGGTATGTGTATGATCCAGCCGAGGGAGATCCAGAGCACGGAGTTCAACCGGGAACCGCTTTTGAGGATCTTCCCGGCGACTGGGAGTGTCCTTTGTGCGGCGCGTCAAAAGAGGAATTTTCAAAAGAAGAATAGATCTAAGAGCCAGGGAGTTATATGAGACCGAAAGAGGTAGTGAAAGGAATTTACAATGTTGGAGTGATTGACTGGAATATCAGGGATTTCCATGGATATTCCACGGAAAGGGGATCGACCTATAACGCCTTTCTGGTGATGGACGAGAAGATTGTTCTCATTGATACGGTGAAGAAACCCTTTGCCGAATCGCTGCTTGATAACATTTCGAAAATAGTTGATCCCCAACGAATTGATTGCGTGATCAGCAACCACGCCGAGCCCGACCACTCGGGCGGGCTTCCCGATGTGATGGCGCGAATCGGCATGGATAAACCGGTCTACTGTTCCAAGCTTGGGGAGAAGAACCTCAGACGCCACTACGGGGATGGGTTCAATTATCAGCCGGTTCCAGACAAGGGCGAGATGACCATCGGTAAAAGGACATTCACGTTTCTTGAGACGCGGATGCTTCACTGGCCGGACAGCATGTTCACCTATGACAAGACCGACCGCATCCTTTTTTCCAGCGACGCCTTTGGCCAGCACTACGCCGGGCAGGAGATGTTCGACGATGAGGTGGAGCCGGTTATCTTGTTTCACCAGGCGAAAAAATATTACGCCAACATTCTTCAGCTCTATTCAGACAGGATCGCCAAACTCATTGAAACCGTGGCCGGTCTTAAGATTGCGATCGACATGATCTGTCCGGACCATGGCGTCATCTTCAGAAAGGATCCAGGGAGAATCATCGAAGCCTACAAAACCTGGAGCGAAAGAAAACCGTTGAAAAAAGCCGTGGTGATCTATGACACCATGTGGAACAGCACGGTTAAGATGGCGGAGGCTATCCTCTGCGGCATCTCGGATGAAGGGGTTCAGGTGGCCCCTTACTCCTTGAGAAGCGTTCACAGAAGCGATGTGATGACCGAAGTGATGAACGCCAAGGCCGTTCTGATTGGGTCTCCCACCCTCAACAACACCATCTACCCAACGGTCGCCGATTTCTTGACCTATATGAAAGGGTTGCGGCCGGTCAATAAAATCGGGGCCGCCTTTGGTTCCTATGGGTGGAGCGGGGAAGCGGTCAAGGTGATCGGCGGCTCCCTTGAAGAGATGGGGATCGAATTGATCGATCAGGGCCTGAAGGTTCAATATGTTCCAGACAAGGAGAACCTGAAATCGTGTTACGAATGGGGCCGGAAAATAGGAGCCGCCGTTGCGGCCTCGTGCGAGTAAAGAGGAGGAGTCCATGCGCCGTCCGGAGATCGAGTTGAGCCGCTGCATTCTCTGTGAAGTGTGTCAGAGCGCATCCCCTTCGGTATTCCGGTTGAATAGCGCCGGATATATGGAGGTGGCCGATTTTGACGCCTATCCGGAAGAGGAGGTCGAGGAGGCGATCAGGAGTTGTCCCTCCCGGTGTATTTCCTGGGTGACAGATACCTGATGATAGAGGAGGAGGCATGTGTCCGGCCGGAAGTTGAAACAAACCATCCGAGAGATTCTCGAAACCGAAACACTCCATGAGGGGGTAAAGAGGGTCCTCTTCTTTCCCTATAGCGCGACCGTTGGCCCCCTCATCTCCTTTTTCTGCAGCAAAGATCCGCTTGTGAAATGGAAAGCTGTATCTGTGCTGGGGTCGGTCACGGCAAAGATCGCCGAGACCGACCCTGACTACGCCCGGGTGATTATGAGACGGCTCATGTGGAGTTTGAATGACGAGTCGGGCGGCATCGGTTGGGGGGTTCCCGAAGCCATGGGAGAGATAATGGCCCTGAGCGATCTGCTGGCAGGGGAGTATCAAAAAATATTGGTCTCCTATATTTCACCGGGAGCCAATTTCATCGAAGTGCCCGCGCTCCAGAAAGGGGCCCTTTGGGGAATCGGGCGGCTCGCTTCCACAAGACCCCACTATCTAAATTATGCGATTCCCGCTCTTCCCAAGTTCTTCGATTCAGAGGACCCCGCCATCAGAGGACTCTCCGCTTTCGCCCTATTGGCTATCGACGCATCAATGCGCGCCACGATTCCCTTGAATTTAATCAATGATCCGTCGCCAATCGAATATTACCTGGATGGCGTCATCACCACCTGCCCCATCAAATCGCTTTTAGAAACAATCCCTCCTGTCTGACGCGCCATCATCCCAGCCCGACGCCTCCATCCAACGACGTTTCCAATAAAACGCGAAAGAGGGCTGAGGTGCGGGATGCAGATGTTTAACGATACACTTGTGTGTCACATCGAAACCCGAGAAATAGGGAGGCGGCAGGCCATTTTTCCTGTATTCATCAGGTCCAAAAAAAAATATCATGTCTGGCACGCATGTTGAAAAAACAAGAGCCAGTTCGGCTTACCCCCTGAACTCTAAAGTCAACAAACCAAGAGGATAAAAGCTGTGAGACCTTGCGATCAGAACATTAAGCTTACCCTTGATCTTTCAGAAGAGATGATCCGACTGGCGGATCAGGGAGATGACCATCGTGAAGATTGCGGATGCGGGATTTTATATGGCATTTTAAGAGACTCCGCCTACAAAATAAAAAAGATAGCGGAAGAAGAAAAGCAGGCCCATATCCGGAAAGGTCTCTGGCGCGATGATTAACCCATGATTCATTTCATCTAAAAAAGGAGCAAAAGCATGGCGAAGTATGTGTGTACAGTATGCGGTTATGGATATGAAGGAGATGTTCCCCCTGAAAGATGCCCCCAGTGCCGTGCGTCAAGGGACAAATTCACCGAAAAAAAAGAAGCAGCCCTGGATTGGGCCGATGGACATGTGGTTGGCGTGGCCAAAGGGGTCGATCCAGAAATCATCGAGGGGTTGCGGGCCAATTTTATGGGAGAGTGCACCGAAGTGGGAATGTATCTGGCCATGAGCCGTCAGGCCGACCGGGAAGGGTATCCTGAAATCGCGGAAGCGTACAAACGGATCGCCTTTGAGGAGGCGGAACACGCCGCCAAATTCGCCGAACTCTTGGGGGAGGTGGTGGTTGCCGATACCCGGACCAATTTGAAAGTCCGGGTGGAAGCCGAGTATGGCGCATGCAAAGGAAAGAAAGATATGGCGACCCGTGCGAAACAACTAAGCTACGACGCCATTCATGACACTGTGCATGAAATGTGCAAGGATGAAGCAAGGCATGGCCAGGCCTTCCTGGGCCTCTTGAAACGATATTTCGGATAGACCGGGCCGGTTTTTTATCCGGTGAAGATACGTTGTTTGTCCCGCCTTCCCCTCCCGCCTTTTTAAAAGGAGCGGGGGCCGTCGCATGCGATAGAGCCCCCCTCCTTTTCCATCCTCCCGATTGCGGGTGAAATCGTTCTGAATTCACCCATTTCTGCTTTTGCCAGCGCGCCGCCCATTCCATGGGAATCCCATGTAGAATAGGGTTTGGTGAGTGATTTAAGTCATAACTTGAATTGATTATCAACTCCGGCGGCCCGCTTTTAAAAAGCGGGACAAAGAGGTTTTTAGAGGGTGTTTATGGAACCTTTATTTGGATATGTTTGGCAACCTTTTCAAAAGGTTGGCCCCTGGCAGGGCCGAAGGAGGCGCGTCCCACATGCGATTACCCTGCCGCTCATTCGGATAACCATTGACGCCATCGGGAATCAGATGATATGCAAACACTAAT
>JAGVHJ010000062.1 GCA_020056645.1 Desulfobacterales bacterium | reverse complement strand
TGCGTGGATAAACGTTACTTGCACCTATGCGGAGTCCAAAGCATCGCTTCTTGTCATTCGCGCGGGAAGTAAGGATTTCGAAGACGCCATGGACGGATTGAGAGGAGAACTCGGCCAGGAGTTTATCCTTCAAGAATTGTTGTTGACGGAGGCCCTCTCCATTGAGGATGTAAGGAAGAAGATGACCGCCGTGTCGCCGAAAATGGTGATCCTCATGGATAACAAGGCCATCTCTCTTTATAAAAATTACCAGGCCAAATACGCGACCGGTCCCAATCCGGTTCCCTCTGTGTCGATCATGGGCGTTTTTATGGATCTCTCCCTGGAAGGAATGAAAAACGGAACGGGGATATCCTATGAAGTCCCTGTGGTGACAAGCATCGTCAGCTTGAGAGCCGCGCTGAATACGCCTTTTAAGAAGGTGGGGATCGTTCACCGGGATATCCTGCGTGACTTTGTAGCGGCCAATAAGGCTTACTGCGCCAAAGAAGGCGTCGAGATTGTCAGTTTCGAAATATCCTCCAAGGATGATATCAACGACCTCCTGAAAGATAGTCTGAAAGAGCTCGATAAAAAGTATAAGGTGGACGCGATCTGGGTTCCCAACGACAATATGATGCTCGGTTCCGGGATTCTTCAAAAGGTCTGGATTCCTTTCGCGAAAAAATTCAAGAAACCCATCATCGCAGGGGTGGAAGTCCTTGTAACCCCCGATTTCAATTTCGGCACTTTCGCCGTCATTCCCGATCACAAAGCGCTTGGAATGCAGGCTGCCGAGAAGGTATACGAGGCCATGGACCAGGGTTGGACCCTCAACCGTTCGAAAATTGAACCGCCCACGTCGGTTTATAAAATCATCAATTTCAGACAGGTCAAGAGCTGGTATGGTTTGAAGGAAGATCAGTTGAAAAATGTGGATAAAATAGTCAAATAAAACCTGAGAAACACGTTATCTCACATGTAAATGGGAGGACTTTTTTTTATTCAGGCTCGTATGGATAGGAGCCTGCCCGCCATGTATCAAACCATTTCTGATTGGTTGCCAAACCCACACACGCTTCTGAGCATCGACCGGGCCAACGGAGAATCGTCACGGTGTGTATTTTTTTTCGTTAACCTAAAAATTCATGAGGTGAAAAATGTTCGAAAAAAAACGTTCACGATTCCTTTTAAAAGCGATTGGCGTCCTCGTTATGGCATCTGCGATTCCCTCTCTTGCCATCGGGGCCGAAGACCCGGCGGCCATGAGTCTCGAAGACCTTTTGAACATTAAGGTTTCGGTCGCCTCTAAACAAGCGGAAGATGTGAACGACGCCCCCGGCATTATCACGGTTATCTCGAAACAGGAGATCGACGGGTTCGCGGCGGAAACCCTGGGCGATGTATTGAATCGTGTGGTGGGGACGATCTGGACCAGCCCCGATGTGTTTATCGATCAATCCATGGTTATGAGAGCCCAAGACTCAACCGCCTACAACAATCATGTGCTTTTTTTAATCAACGGTCGGCCAGTGCGCGATCCATCAACCGGCGGTTTTAATCAGGCCATACTGAATGGTTTTCCCCTGACTTCCCTTGATCATATCGAAATCATCCGGGGTCCAGGTTCGGTGCTCTACGGCTCTTGCGCCTTCTCGGGGGTGGTCAACCTTGTGACCCGGACCAATAAGGAGGAGGGCCTTACGGGAAGTGTGGGAAGCGGCTTTGGATCATATGACTCATTTAATCAGCATTTTGCAAGCACCTATCAAAAAGGGGATTTAAGCTTGCAGATCGGCGCGACCCATCGGGCCACCGACGGCCCCACTTACGAGTTTAAGGACTACTCCCTTGTAACCAGTTCGGATAATTTCAACGAAGATTCCTTTGGTCTTGTCACCAATATCATATGGGATACCGATCTCTTCAATAACATCATGGACAAGGTCACCGCCAACCTCTTCTTTTCCAAATTCGACCCTTACTCTTTGGAAGGAAGCGAATTCTGGACAACACCCTTGTATGAATATGTGAACAGCCATACGAGCCATTTTGGAGATCTGGGAACCACCTTCAGGTTTGGCGACGCCACATCGCTCGACTTTAACTTCACATACAATTATCATGAGTGGGGAGGGATGACGTTTACAAAGGTCACCAACACATTGACTCAGTTTAGCGATACCTTCACCTACTATACGGGGGAGAATACCCCCAGCTATTCATATAGTTATCTTCCAGAACTCACCTTTAAAACCACTCCTGTTGAAAATCTTAACTGCATCCTTGGCGGCGGAATGGAGTTCAGCAACTGGGAAGGTGAACGGTTTAAACCGGATCGCTCTGAATCGACATTCGCCTACACACAGCTCGATTATAGCTTGAAGGACGTTTTATTTCTTGAGTCGCTGAAACTCATTGGCGGTGTTCAATACAATAAAATTGAAAAGATCGACGCGAACTACTCGCCCCGGGTAGGCGCCATCGCCCATTTTACGGATAATATGGGTATCAAGGCTCTTTACAGTGAAGCGTTCAGAAAGGGATATCCCCGGGAAACACACTTCAACGTCGGCGTATTCAGGGGTAATCCCGAACTTGAACCTGAGGAGATCAAAACCACGGAACTGGAATTCTTCTATAACACACCTCACACCCAGTCCAGCGTCACCTTCTATATGAGCGAGATTGATAACCAGATTATTCAAGTCAACTATAAACCGGTGGGAAGGCCTGACTATCAGTATGTCAATCAGGGCAATGGCGATTTCATGGGCGTGGAATATGAAGGAAAATGGCAGTTCGCAAAGAACTGGCTAACCACCGGCGCGATCAGCTATCAGGAGAATGAGAGTGAAAAAGATTCAAATAATGACGGTGATATTGAAAAATACGAAACGTTACATCCACGGTTCATGTCAAAAGTGGGCCTCCTCTATGACGCGGATCTATATTCCTTGGGCATGTTCTTGACCTCCTTTAAACCGGACCGGCTGACCGGGCGTGAAAAAGCATACAATTACAAGCATTCGGACAACGATGATCCCGAATCCTATAACCTCCTCTCATTGAAAGCCACATGCGATATACTGCACTACCTGGGCAGGGGAGATCAGAAGGGGATGATATTGTCCATGGAAGGGGCGAATCTTCTGGATCAAGAAGTCAACTACCCCGATTATCACAACCGGAGGATCAACACCTTCATGCCGTTAAGTGGGGGCAGAACCTTCTTGTGCCAACTGGCATACACATTCTAGTGAAATAATTTAGGGGCTTCGAGAGGTTCTCGAAGCCTGCGGCACATAGACGCTATTAGATAAGGAGAAAAAATGTTACGGAAGAATGGTGTAGGCTTAGATCGGGCGTTGAAAGGGAAGAGTGAAACCCTCCTGGGGATCCTATTTCTGGTTTTTCTCATTTGTTTCACCTCCATATCGGTCCAGGCGGCGAGCGATACGGGGATGTCTTTGGAGGATCTTTTAAATTTGAAAGTGACGGTCGCCTCAAAGACAGAGCAGACCACCGGAGACGCCCCTTCATCGGTCACGGTCATCACCCGTGAAGAGATGAAAAATATGGGGGTGGGCAGTGTGGAGGAGCTTTTAAACTACATTCCGGGATTTGTGGTGACGCGGAATGTGACCTCCTTTCGAAAAGAGAATGTGACCGTTCGCGGGGGCCGGTTTTATGATATCCTCTTTCTCTATAATGGACAGAGAATCAACGGCCTCTATCAGGGAGGGTTTTCCGACGGCAACCAGTATATTCCCGTTGAAAATATCAAACAGATCGAAATCATCCGGGGGCCGGGCTCGGCTTTATATGGCTCCAACGCCTTTTTAGGGGTTGTGAATATCGTGACCGTCGACGATGTCAATGATGTGACCGTGGCTGCGGGGGACATGGAGCGCAAAGAAGCGTCGATCAACGTGTCGTCCAAAGAGGATGATCTTACGGTCGCAGGGTTCGTAAAAGGTTTTTCCGATTTGGGGTATAAGTATGGCGAAGTAACGGATTCATGGGGACAGACAGAGGTTGCAAGGGACCCGACCAAGGGATTCAACGCATCCCTGAATCTGAAGTATAAAAATTTCACCCTGGATCTTCGCCATAATGAGACCCAGATCGAGGATTTCATCATGTTTGGTTCTTTGGGCAATGGCATCAACAACGGAAAAAACAGCCAGAGTCATATCAACATGAGATACCTCCATGTGGTGAATGACCAGCTCGATTTTGATATCTCAACCGGTTTTTTATATGACCGATGGGATGCGAGATTCACCCAGCTCCCCGTGGGCGCTTTTCCTGTGGCCATGGATGAAAATGGGGTTCCAACGGCGTTCAACTCCCAGATCCTTGCGGGGGGGCCCTATCTCACCGCATGCAATTCCAATGTGAACATGGATGTTCGTTACAAGGTGACGGATACCAACAACCTGATCACC